>JBGTJT010000528.1:0-9469 GCA_041744995.1 Pirellulales bacterium
GAGCTGCCGTTGCCCGGCGGCTCGGAAGACGCCCAGCCGCACGGCATCCTGACCTACACGTTGATCCACATCCTGATGGCGGCGGACGGGAACATGACCTACACCGAGTTGGTCAAGCGAATCCAGGACCAGTACATCATGCACGGCGTGGCAGCGCCCACGCCGCTGGTCGAAGGAGGCGACCGGCATCGCGAGGTGCTGGGCCAAAAGTCTTGGCCGGATCGCTCGCGGCTGACGCTGCAAATGCATCTGGAAACCGGCATGCCCAAGGTCGACGCCGGTCGGCTGCACGGCATCCAGCCGGGTTGCATCTTCGCGCTCTACCCGCCCGCCGGTGAAGCCAACCCGGACGAACCGGCGGCCTACCTCAAGGTGACGCGGGCCAACCAGTCGTACTCCATGCTCGAACCGTGCGCCTACGGCGACCTGGAGAAGGCGGACAAGCTGTTTCTCGGTGGGCGGTTGGAGATTGTCCATTACGATTACGGCGATATGCGTCTGGCGGTCGCCGTCGATGCGGAAACTGAGATCGACGGCTTCGACGTCGAAGCCTGGCGACAGAAACTGGCTGCGATTGCCGCCCGAGATGGTTCGGTGATTCGAGCCGCCGACAGCGTGGAAGCGGCCGACTGGCTGATCCGACCGCTGGAAGGGGGCGCGTTGGTGCTGGTACCGTCGCACGGCTGGCCGCAGTCGCCGGAAAAGAGCCGCGGCTTCGGCCCCGTGCCTGCCGACGACGAGGCCGAAGCCTGGCTTGCCGACCGCTTGACCCGCATCGCCCGCGCTCAGAACCTGCTCAAGATCGGCGGCGTGACCCAATCGCAAAAGGAGAAGGGGCTGTTCTCGTTCTTGACGGGTAATCGCGACCAGGGAGTGAAGGTGGAGTTGGTCCGCCTCAAGGACGAAGCCGACTCCGAGGGCGAACTGCTGGCACCCACGGAATCCGGCTTGCAGTTGCAGGCGGCCGACCTGGTGGCGGTCAAGGTGCATAACAAGAGCCGCGAAGCGGTCGACGTGTCGATGTTGTTCGTCGACAGCGGCTACGGCATCACGCCGCTGTTCCCGTCGCAGGACACGGTCGTCGACAATCGCCTGCTGCCCGGCAAGTCGCTGGTGGTGGGGCCGATGCAGGTCGACGACAGCTCGCTGGGCCTGGAGCACTTGATCGTGTTGGCGGTCAAGGCGCAGGGCACGCCGATCGACTTTAGCTGGCTGGCGCAGAACGCCATCGAAACCACCCGCAGCACCACCGCGACGGCCAGCCCGCTGGACGCACTGCTGGAAACGGCCCTATTCGCCCGCGGCGCCACCCGCGGCATGAAGATGAAAAGCTCGTCGGACGCAACGCTCAAGGTGATTTCCTGGCGGACTGTGGAGTAGGCGCGGCTGGGCGGCGTTCACGCTTAGCGGCGACTGGCGGTAATTAGAAGTATCTCGTAGCGCAACGAGATCCCATGCATCAAGCCCCCGTCCACCATCGCTCACCGCCGGCCGCCAAGATCGCTCTGTTTCGGTCGCTCTTTCGCGGGCGGGAGGATGTCTACCCGCGGCGCTTTGAGAGTCGCAGAACCGGCAAGTCCGGCTATGCTCCAGCTTGCGGGAACGAGTGGGTTGCGGGCATATGCGAAAAACCTCGCATCAAATGCGCCGCCTGCCGTCATCAACGGTTCATGCCGGTCACGGATCAAGTGATTCGCTGGCATCTGTCTGGTAGGGATGATCGGGGGGCCGATTTTGTCGCGGGCGTCTACCCGATGCTCTTGGACGAAACCTGCTGCTTTCTGGCAATCGATTTTGATAAGGCAAGTTGGCACGTCGATGTGCAAGCCGTCTTGGAGACTTGTAGGGAAATGGAGCTTCCCGCCGCCCTGGAACGCTCGCGCTCCGGTCGCGGCGGACACGTCTGGATGTTTTTTGAGAACCCTCTTCCGGCCGCACTGGCCCGGAGGTTGGGCGCGCATCTCCTGACACAAACGATGGACCGCCGCCCGGAACTCGGGCTCGACTCGTACGATCGCTTTTTTCCCAATCAGGACACATTGCCACAAGGCGGCTTTGGCAACCTGATTGCACTGCCGCTCCAAAAGCGGCCGCGAATTCGCGGCAACAGCGTGTTTGTCGATGAGCAACTTAACCCGCACGCCGACCAGTGGGCATTTCTCTCGTCCATTCAACGAATAAAGAGCGGACGTGTGGAGAAGTTAGTTCAAGAGGCCAGCCGGCGAGGACGTATTGTCGGCGTCCGCATGGCGTCTGAAGAAGACGACGACACACCTTGGACTTCGCCTCCTTCTCGCTTTCGGAAAGATCCTCCGCTGAACGGTCCGTTGCCGACAAAGCTGGCAATGACGCTCGGCGACCAGCTCTATATCGCCAAGAACGATCTATCTCCCGGGCTGCGAAATCGGTTACTCCGGATCGCCGCCTTTCAGAATCCCGAGTTTTACCGGGCCCAAGCGATGCGACTGCCGACGAACGACAAGCCGCGGATAATCGCTTGCGCAGAGGATTATCCACACCATATTGCCTTGCCTCGCGGGTGTCTTGAGGAAGTATTGGCCTTTCTGAGGGTGCATCAAATCGAACCTGATCTCTGCGATCGGCGCTGTGCGGGCGAGCCATTGCACACAACGTTCCAAGGAGAGTTGCGGTCCGGACAGCTCACTGCCGCACGGCGAATGCTCGCCCACGATACCGGCGTGCTGTCTGCGACCACCGCCTTCGGAAAGACCGTGGTCGCGGCGTGGCTCATAGCGCAGCGCGGAGTCAACACGCTGGTACTGGTCCATCGCCGGCAGTTGCTTGATCAGTGGGTTGAGCGATTATCGACATTTCTTGACCTGCCTACCGAACAAATAGGCCGCATTGGAGGCGGCCGCAAGAAAGCTACCGGCAAAGTGGATGTGGCGACTATTCAGAGCCTTGTTCGCAAGGGCGTCGTGAAAGATTGTGTTGGCGACTACGGCCACGTGATTGTCGACGAGTGCCATCATTTGTCCGCCCACAGTTTCGAGCTGGTGGCGCGGCGAGCGAAGGCCAAGTTCCTGACAGGGCTATCGGCGACTGTCACGCGCAAGGATGGCCATCATCCGATCATCTTCATGCAATGCGGCCCGGTGCGGCACCGTGTCGATGCCAAACAGGAAGCAACAGCCCGGCCCTTCGCGCATACGGTTCATGTGCGTCCCACGTCGTTTCGCCCTACGACGGAAGCGGATTCCGACAGGCGAATTGAGTTTCAGAACCTGTATCGGCAACTCGTGGAGGACGAAGAGCGTACTGGGGCTATCTGCAACGACGTTATCGCCAGCATTCGCGATGGCCGATCACCGCTCGTGCTGACTGAGCGGAAGGAGCACTTGGATCGGCTGGCCAACCGGCTCCGTCCGAGTGTCAAGCATGTCGTGGTGCTGCACGGCGGAACAGGCAACACAGCGGAACGGGAAGCGGTCGATCGTCTTGCTGGGATTCCCACTGACGAAGAACGCGTGCTGCTGGCGACCGGCCGTTACGTCGGCGAGGGCTTCGACGATGCACGGCTCGACACGCTGTTTCTAACGCTGCCAATTTCCTGGCGAGGGACGATCGCACAGTATGTCGGCCGGCTACACCGACTGCGTGACGGCAAGTCGGAGGTCCGTGTGTACGACTACGCCGATTTGCACGTGCCGATGCTGGCCCGCATGTTCGACCGCCGCTGCGCGGGCTACGAAGCTGTTGGCTATACGGTGCAGTTGCCCGGCAGCGCCGTTCCCGGCTGGCCGAGCGAAGTTGCCCTGCCGGTCGATCCGGAGTGGAAGAGCGAATATGCGGCAACGGTGCGCCGGCTCGTGCAAGACGGCGTGGATGCACCGTTGGCGGAACTGTTCGTTCCGGCCGCGAGACAATTCCCATCCGACGCAACAGGTATCGCCCGCGCTCGCAGCGCGTCAGAGGCGTTTCTCTTCCGGAGATTGGAAACTTTGCCGGAAACCGCCGGCCGGTTCCGGCTCAATGCCGAGTTGCCGATCCCTTTCGACGGGCGGGGCATGATGGAGGTGGACTTACTTTGCGACGAAGTGCGACTGGCAATCGAACTGGACGGCGGCCAGCACCTGGCCAGTGTCGAAGCCTACCGCCGCGACCGCCGCAAGGACGCCCTGTTGCAGGAGCATGGATACTTTGTGTTGCGGTTTCTCGCCCAAGACATCGGCTCGCGGCTTGATTTTGTGCTAGACGCCGTCTTGCGGGCGCTGTCGCACCGCCGCGCAGCGGTCGCTGCGAGTTGATGGGGTGTGCAGGCCGAACAATACCAGCACGCTGCGCAAGCAAGTACACGGCAGGGGAAGGCGCGTTCCGCCGCCTGAACGGTTTGGGCGAAAAGGGCGTGCTCCTGCGCGGATGCACTCGCTTGTGCGTCGTGCTGGTATTAACCGCCAGCACCAGTTCTACTTGGCCTTTCTGAAGGTCGCTCGTTGGACGGTCTTTTTCTTGCCGGCCTTTTTCTTGGCGGCGCGTTTTGTGACGCCCGCTGCTTGCTGCTTCGTTCGGCTGGCGGCGGCGGAGATTTTTGCCGCCGCCTTCTTGGGAGCGGCCTTGTCGTTGCTCTTCTTGGCGGCCGTTTTGACAACTTTTCTCTTCGCCGGTTTCTTCTTGTTGGCCGCCTGGGACGGCGGGGTGTCAATTTCGGTCGTCTTGCTGGTCGTCTTGGTGCGGTTCTGCTTGGCCGCCGCTGGCTTGCTCTTCTTCTTTTGGGCGCGCGGCACGGACTTCTTCGCCGACGCCTTCTTGCGTTTCGTCCCTTTCACCGCCGCCGCTTCTTGCGGCTGCGCTTCCGGTTCCAGGTCGATACCGAACACCGCCCCCAGATCGTCCGCCGCCACTTGCCGGCGACTTCCGCCGCGGCTGGTCGCTGCGGAGACCGCCTCGTCGGCCGGCGCGATCAGTTCCAGGTGATCGACGCCCCGCAGCAAGAACAGCAATTCCGGCTGGTGATCGAGCCGCGCGCCGACGCCGTACAGCACCGCCGCCGCATGCTTGCACATGGTTGCATAGTCGGGGCAGTCGCACGACAGCTTTATCTCTTTGGGCGAAGGAAACAGACCTTGCTTGGGATCGGTCACCACCTCCATGACCCCCGCGGAGATTTTGCCGGTCAGCAGTTCCATCAGCGAGCCGATCCGGCCCTGGCATTGCTGCTGCACCCGTTGCCAGCGGCTGCCGGGCAGCACGTCGATGGAAACCGTGACGTTGTAGATGTCCGAGCCGCTCACCTTCGCCTTGATGCGGCCCCGCGCGATCGCCAGATGGCAGACCGAGCCGTTGCGAACGTAGGTGCGTCCGCGCGGCAGCCGGTTGGCGTAGTCGCCCTGGGTTTCCATGTGGTCGCACCACGCCTTGCCCCAGAACGTCGCGGCGATCTTGCGGCCGGCAATTTCCACCGGCTGGATGTCGTCGCCTCGCTTGCGGAGCCGTTCCATTTCCTTCTGTGCCTTGCGACGGCGCTGGGCAACCGGCACGTACGGTTTCCATCCATAGTAATAAGACATGGCAAATCCTTTCGCGTTGTTGGGTTACAGCAGGGCTTTTTCGACATCCAACGATACCAGTCGCAGCAACTGGTCGTCGGGCAGTTCCGTCAGCAGCTTTTCCGTGCCGGCTTCGATCAGGTCGCCGGCCAGCGATTGTTTCTCCTCGATCAATTGGTCAATTCGTTCCTCAATCGTGCCGCGACAGACGAATTTATGCACCAGCACGTTGCGGTTTTGGCCGATGCGATAGGCGCGGTCGGTCGCCTGATTCTCCACCGCCGGGTTCCACCAGCGATCAAAATGAACGACATGCGAGGCGGCTGTCAAGTTCAATCCGGTGCCGCCCGCCTTGAGCGACAGCACGAAGAACGGCGGACCCTGCTCGCGCTGAAAGCTTTCGACCAGCTTTTTCCGCTTGCCGACCGGCGTGCCGCCGTGCAACACCAGCCCCGGGCGGCGGAACACGCCGGCCAACAAGACTTGCAGGGGGTCGGTCATCTCGCGGAACTGCGTAAAGATCAGCACCTTTTCCTGCCGCGAGGCGATCTCGTCGCAGATTTCGACCAGCCGATTGAACTTGCCGCTGTCGCCGGCCTCATACTCGCCGTCTCCGAGAAATTGGCTGGGATGGTTGCAGATCTGCTTGAACCGCATCAGGAAGCTCAGCACGACGCCGCGCCGCTCGATCCCCTCTCGTTGCTCGATCGTGGCGGACAGTTCCTCCACCGACTTCTGGTACAGCACTGTCTGCCGCTTGGTTAGTCCGCAATACGCCTTTACTTCGGACTTGTCCGGCAGGTCGGCGATGATTGTTTTGTCCGTTTTCATGCGACGGAGAATGTACGGCTGCACCAGATTGCGCAGCGGCAGGTAGCGATCGCGTTCGCGGCTTTCCAACTGCTTGACGAACCGCTTGAACTTGTCCGCCGACCCGAGCAGTCCCGGCGAGAGGAAATCGAACAGCGACCACAGATCGGCCAGCCGGTTTTCCACCGGCGTGCCGGTCAGCGCCACCCGCGACTGCGAGCGCAACCGTTTGACCGTGCGAGTTTGTCGCGTCGACGGGTTTTTGATCGCTTGCGCTTCGTCGAGCACCACCAGCCGCCACTCGACCTCCGACAACCACGACTGCCGCTGCAGCATTCCATACGTGGTCACGACCAGGTCGACCTTCTCCAGCGATTTTTTCGGGTCGGCCGCCAGGTTGGCCAGGCGTTCTTTGCTCGACTCCGAGGCGTGCGCGAAGACCGCCGTCAGCGAGGGTGTAAAGCGGGCCATTTCCGACTTCCAGTTCGCCAGTAGCGAGGCGGGCACAACCAGCAACGAAGGCTGCGCCTTGCCGCCGGCCTGCTTGAGTTTCAGCAGCAGCGCGAGCACTTGAATCGTCTTGCCGAGGCCCATGTCGTCGGCCAGGCAGGCGCCCAGGCGCAGATGGGTCATGGTCCACAGCCAGTTAAGCCCCGTCTGTTGGTAAGGCCGCAAGGTCGCGCGAAGCTGCGGCAGGCCGGTCGCCGTTCCGTTGGATTGCGGATGGCGCAGTTGCTGGAGCGTCTCGGCAAGCCACTTGCCGGGCCGCACGTACGACCAGGCGAGCGCCTCGTTGCCGGACGGGTCGTCGGACAAATCGGCGGGCGCCCCGGCCAACAGCCTCATCCCCTCGATGAACGACACCTGGCCGTCGCGGGCCGCTTGTTCGACTTGTCGCCAGTGGTCGAGCGCCTGGTTGAGCTTGTCGCGATCGACCTCCACCCAGCGTCCCTTGAACAGCACCAGTCCGTCGTCGCCTGCGAGCAGTTCCCGCCATTGGCTTTCCGAGAGGGTCTCGTCCCCCAGCGCCACTTGAACTTGGAAGTCGAGCATCGTGTCGGTGGTGAGCAGCCCCTTGCGTTTCTTGCCGATCTCCAGACCGACTTGCGGGCGCGTTCGTTTGCGCCACCAATCGGGCAGCCGCACGAGCAGGCCGCTCTCTTCGTACAGCGCCGCCTCTTGCAGAAAGCGATGCGCCTCGCGGGCCGTCCAGGCGAGCGGGTGAAAGATGTCGCCGGAGTCGACCAGCGATTGAATGAACTCACTCTTTTCCGACGCAAGATGCACCGGCGAGAGTAGCCGCAGCAGCGCCTGCTTGTTCTTCGCGCCGGCGTACTGCTGTAACGCCTTGCCGAGCGGCTGGTAGCGGGCGCGATCCTGTCCGGAGAGTCCCGCGATGTAGGTGGCCAGGAAGGCGAACGGATAGCGCTCGTCGCGCTTGTTTTCGGCCAGATGAAAACAGACGCGGCCGACCTGCCGCCACTGCGGAGCGTGCTGCTGGAGAAAGCCCGACAAGCCGTCAGGGCATTGCTTCACCTGGTCGCGCGTCCAGACGTCGAGGTCGCGCCAGATATCTATCAAGACGTCGGCGGAGAGGTACTCGCCGCCGAGCATCGGCGGAACATTTCGCAGCATGTTCGCCAACGGCTCCCCGTCGAGCGGCGGAATCGGATCGATACTTGCGGCGGCCGACTCGGGCGTTTGGCAGAGTGCCGTCAGGTATTGTCCCGCGAACGAGCGCCAGAACGCCAGCACCGGCGAAAGATCGCTGGCGTCGCGCAGCACGGCCAGGGCAAACAGTCCCTCAGCCTGGGACACATCGAACGCCCGCAGCACGCGCTCCACGGGCCGCTTCAGCGACGCCGTCGAGTCCCTTTCAGCCGCGACGACATGCCCGGCTGGGGTCAGCCGCAGTTCGTCGAACTCCTGGTCTCGGCTTTCCATAGCGAGAGGCACGCATGAGTTGATTGTTTGCGGCAAGAACTTGATGGCTCTTGCGTGGTACTCGGAAGCTGGCAGCTTCCGCAACGACGCTGCTGGCAGCTTCCGCAACGAGGTTGCTTACGCTTATCCTTGCTTGATGGCTCGTTGCATTGCCGTGCCCATGTCGGCGGGGCTTTCGGCGACCACGATGCCGGCGTCTTCCAGGGCCGCGATCTTCTCCTCGGCGGTTCCCTTGCCGCCGGAGATAATCGCTCCGGCGTGGCCCATCCGCTTGCCCGGCGGTGCGGTGCGACCGGCGATGAAGGCCGCAACCGGCTTGGTGACATGGTCCTTAATGAAGGCGGCGGCCTCTTCCTCGGCGGTGCCGCCGATCTCTCCCATCATCAGGATGGCGTGCGTTTCGTCGTCTTCCTGAAAGCGGGCCAGCACATCGATGAAGGAACTGCCCACGATCGGATCGCCCCCCAGCCCGACGCATGTAGATTGACCCAGTCCCAGGCTGGTGAGCTGCCACACCGCCTCATACGTCAAGGTACCACTACGGCTGAGCAGTCCGACGTTGCCTTTTTTGTGAATGTAGCCGGGCATGATGCCGATCTTGCATTCCTCCGGCGTGATTACGCCAGGGCAATTGGGGCCGATCAACACTGAGCCGCTGTTGCGCACCACGTGATAAACGCGAACCATGTCCATCACCGGCACCCCCTCGGTAATGGCGACGATGGTCTGAATGCCGGCGTCGACCGCTTCGAGGATTGCATCGGCGGTGAAGGCCGGCGGCACGAAGATCATGGTGGCGTTGCAGCCGGTCGCCTCGACTGCATCTTCCACCGTGTCGAAGACCGGCAGCCCCTGTACCTGCTGGCCGCCCTTGCCGGGCGTGACGCCGCCCACCATCTGCGTGCCATACTCCAAGCAGCCGGCGGTATGGAACTCGCCCACCTTGCCGGTGATGCCTTGGCAAATGACCTTGGTATGCTTATCGATGAGGATGCTCATGAGGTAGCTTTCAGTTTAAGGTTGTCAATACAAGCTCGAAGCGCCAGCGAGTGGGTTGGCGGAGAAACAAGCACGCCACTACTGCACCCGTTCGAATTCGAGAAGACGCGCCAATACAAGCTCGAAGCGCAAGCGAGTGGGTTGGCGGTGTAAAACGCGTACCGATACTGAACCCATGTGAATTCGAAAAAGCGTTCCAATGCAAGCTC
>JBGTJT010000529.1:0-14880 GCA_041744995.1 Pirellulales bacterium
GGCTGCTCAACGCCACGCAAGGCACGGCGATGCTGCATCACCGTTTCGAGGGCTACGGCCGCGTCGAGGAGACGTTGCCGGGCCGCGCCAACGGGGTGCTGGTTTCGATGGCGCCCGGCCGGGCGAACGCCTTTGGCCTCGACGGCCTGCAGGAGCGGGCGGAGATGTTCGTCGCTCCCGGCGACGAGGTCTACGAAGGGATGATCGTCGGCGAGA
This sequence comes from Pirellulales bacterium, assembly GCA_041744995.1. Classification (GTDB taxonomy): domain Bacteria; phylum Planctomycetota; class Planctomycetia; order Pirellulales; family UBA7805; genus JBBDLY01. Next base: position 217 of record JBGTJT010000529.1, read on the forward strand.
ACAGCCGCGGCGACGACATGGACGTGAACCCGACCAAGGAAAAGAAGCTCACCAACATGCGGGCCAGCGGCAGCGACCGCAACCTGCTGCTCAAGCCGCCGCGGCAGATGTCACTGGAAGCGGCCATGGAATACATCGCCGCGGACGAACTGATCGAGATCACCCCCTCGAAAATCCGACTCCGCAAGGCGATGCTCACCGCCAACGATCGCAAACGAGAATCCCGCCGCCGGGCGTAGTAGCCGCACGGCCGGCCGTCCGTTTGCGCGACGGTGTTTGCGCTTTCCGCTCCATGCATGGACGCCCTGCTGTGGCGCCGCGGAAGCTAGCAGCTTCCGCCACGAACATTGCAGCTTCCGCTACGAGCTGGCAGCTTCGTGTGGGCGCGGCCGTCGACGGTAGTTTGCAAAAAGTTCTCTGCGACCGCATGACAGATGGCACGCCATGCGGCACAATGGCCTTTTGCAAACTACGCAGGAGCCGCGAAGTGAAACCCATCGTCCAAATCTCTCTCGACCTGATCGAACTCAAGGAGGCCGTCGATACGGCCGCCATGGCCTTGCGGGCAGGCGTTGATTGGCTGGAGGCGGGCACACCGTTTATTCTGGCCGAGGGGATGCACGGCGTTCGCGAACTGCGGCGCAACTGGCCGGAGACGCCGATTGTCGCCGACTTGAAGACCATGGACGGCGGCTGGCTGGAGGCCGAGGTAATGGCCAAGGCGGGCGCGACTCACGTTGTCGTGATGGCCCGGGCGCACGAGGAAACCATTCGCTGCGTCGTGCAGGCGGGCCGAGACTTCGGCGTGAAGGTGATGGGAGACAACCTTGGTTGCGAGGACATGGTCGACGCCGCCCGGCGGCTGGAAGACCTCGGCTGCGATTACATCGTGCATCACATCGGTTTCGATGAACGCCGCGGCATCGCCGCCCGTGGCGAGCGCGCCCCAAGTCCACTCGATCAACTGCGAGAAGTGGTCGACGCGGTAGGCATTCCAGTACAGGCGGTGGGCGGACTTTCGTTGGAGCAAGCGATCAGTACGCCGCAGCATGGTGCTCCGCTGGTCGTGCTGGGAGCGCCACTGGCGATCGACGCCGACGCGTTCCGCGCCGCCGACGGCGATCTGGAGGCGTCGGTGCGGATGATTTGCGAACATGTCCACGCCTTTGGCGACGTACCCATCCACCCTCGTAAGCAAAGCTAGGAAGTTCATCATGGCGGAACCGGCGGTTGTCAATTTCGCACCCAAGAAGCACAGCGTTGAGTTGCGCGACGTCGAGCTGCCGGTAATCGGCGACGACGACGTGCTGCTGGAAGTGGCCGCCGTCGGCGTCTGCGGCAGCGACTTGCACCAATGGACCGGCGATCACTCCTGGCCGGTCAATTACCCCGTGATTCTGGGCCACGAATTCGGCGGCGTGATCCGCCAACTCGGTTCGCGCGTGGCTGGGGTCAGCGAGGAAGATCGGGTCGTCAGCGAGACGGCCGCCGTCGTTGATCCGGCCAATCCCATGACCCGGCAAGGCCGCTACAATCTCGATCCGACGAGAAAAGGCTTCGGCTACGGCGTCGACGGGGCGATGACCCGGTTCGTGCGAGCGCCGGCCCGCTGTCTGCATCGGGTGCCGGAGAACGTGCCGTTTGAACATGCGGCACTAACCGAGCCGTGCTGCGTGGCGTTCAATGCGGTGGTCGAGCGCGGTTCGATCAAGCCGGGCGACCGGATTCTCGTGTTCGGCCCCGGGCCGATCGGGCTGCTGTCGGCCGCGATGGCCAGGCTGCAAGGGGCCGAAGTGGCCGTGGTCGGCCTGGCGCGCGATCAAGCACGGCTGAAGGTCGCCAAACAGTACGGCTGCGAGGTGATCGTCGGGGACGCTACCGAATGGGCCTACGCGGTGGATGGGCTGGGCGTCGACGGCTGCGTCGACGCGGTCGGCGTCTCCGCCGTACTCAAAACGGCGATGGAACTCACCCGGCCCGGCGGCTGGATCAGCAAAGTCGGCTGGGGCCCGCAACCAATGGATTTCTCACTGGATACGGCGGTGCAAAAGGCGCTCGACATTCGGGGCAGCTTCTCCCACCACTGGGCGATCTGGGAACGTGTGCTGCGACTGCTCTCGACCGGGGCGCTCGACGTGCAACCGATCCTGGGGGGCGTGTGGCCGCTGGAACAATGGCACGAAGCATTCGATACGATGCATAGCGGGCAGATTGTCAAAGCAGTCCTGCGGCCGTAGGAAATATGAAATGGAAGCATCATTATGTTGCTTGAAGGCAAGGCAATTCTCGTCACCGGCTCCACCACCGGTATTGGTGAAGCGATCGCCGAGCGGTGCATCGCTGAAGGCGCGTCGGTGCTGGTGCATGGCCGTGATGAAGAGCGCGGCCGTGAAGCCGTCGAGCGACTCGGTAAGCGGGCGGCGTTGCATTTGGACGACATGGTCGACCCCGCTGCGCCGGCGCGGCTGGTCGCCGCCGCGGTGGAACGTTTTGGCAAGCTCGACGGCCTGGTCAATAACGCCGCCTGGGTGGTGCGAAACGAATTGCACGACACCACGGCCGAACTGTTTGATCGCGTCATGGCGATCAACGTCCGTGCCCCGCTGTTGCTGATCCAACAGGCGATGCCCCATCTGAAGCAGACCGAAGGGGCGGTCGTCAACATCGGGTCAGTCAACGCCTATACCGGCGAGCCGCGGCAACTCTGCTATTCGGTCTCCAAGGGCGCGTTGATGACCATGTCGCGGAATCTGGCGAACGTGTTCGCCGCTAGCTGCGTGCGGATCAACCATTTCAATGTGGGATGGGTGTTGAGCGAGAACGAATATCGCTTGAAAGTGTCCGAAGGTTTGCCCGAGGGATGGAGTGACGCCCCGAATCCCGAGCATGTGCCGACGGGCCGCATGACGCAGCCCAGCGAGATCGCCGCGCACGCCGCTTTTTGGCTGAGTGACGCCAGCCGGCCGATCAGCGGCAGCGTGATCGAACTGGAGCAGTTTCCGGTAATCGGCCGTAATCCCCTCAAGGAAGGAGGATAGCACCGCATGAGCGCCGTACCTCGCCTCGCCGTATTTCCCAAGGCGTTCATGGACCCGTTGTGCGTGGACGGCAGCATGACGGCCGAACAATGGATCGACCTGGCCGCGGAACTGCGCGTACCGGGGCTGGAATTTTATAGCGGCATGCTCGATCTGCGCGATCCGCGCCGCTGGACTTTCTATCGCGACTACGCCGCGGAGCGCGGCATGTCGATCCCCATGCTCTGCTGCTCGCCTGACTTCACGCATCCCGACAAGGCGTTTCGCCGCGAACAGGTCGCCAAGCAATGTGAATGGATCGACATGACCGCCGCGCTGGGAGGGCAATACTGCCGGGTTCTCTCCGGCCAGCGGCGGCCGGGCGTATCGATCGACGACGGCGTCCGCTGGGCGGCCGAGTCGATCATGGCTTGTCATGAGCACGCCGTGCAGCACGAGGTGACGTTGATCCTTGAAAACCACTACAAGGACAACTACTGGAAGTTTCCCGAATTCGCGCAGCAGATGGACGTCTTCTGTCAGTTAGTCGATGCGATTCAACCGCGCCAATATCCCAATTTTGGAGTCAACTTCGATCCCAGCAACACGATCCTGGCCGGCGAGGATCCGCTGGAACTGCTCCGCCGGGTGAAACAGCGCGTAGTCACAATGCATGCGTCGGATCGTTATCTCGCGAGTGGCACACTCGACGATTTGCGGCGGGAGGAACTCGATTCAGTCGGCTATGCGGCCCGCCTGCAGCACGGTGAGATCGGGCAAGGTCTCAATGACTATGACGCCATCTTCCGCGAACTAAAAAGCGTCGACTTTAGCGGCTGGATCAGCATCGAGGACGGCGTCGAGGGGATGGAGCAATTGCATCGCTCTGTCGAATTCCTGAAAGAAAAAATCGCCGAATTCTTTCCCGGGTCGCGTTAAATTCCGGCGGCAGCGGACGATAGGCTATTGAAACTGTGACATTCAACCGCCGGCATGCTACGGCGGAACAGTGCCGTGGGATTCGGTGGCCGGATATAAAGATTCAGTAAAGCTGCTCCCTCTTTAGGTGTGTTGCAGAGCGGCGATTGCTATGACACGCTATGGTTTCCGATCGCCGCGCTAGAAACCGAGCTTCAGCGGGTAGACAGCCGGTTTTGCTAGTCGACCTTCACACTTGTCATCTCCATCGAACCTTGTCATTTATGGTCGACTCTGTCGCCGCCATCGAGGTCAACAACGTCGCCAAGACCTACGGCGCGCGCCGGGCGCTGGACAGCGTGACGTTAACGATCCACCGCGGTGATATGGTGGCATTGCTGGGGCCGTCGGGCGCCGGCAAGTCGACATTGCTGCGTCAGATTTCCGGCCTGGAGCGATCCGACTCCGGCAGCGGGCAGATAACCGTTTTCGGCCGGCGCATTCAGTCGGGAGGACGTGTTTCGGGCGACGTCCGCCAGTTGAGGCGGGGCATTGGGTTTGTTTTTCAGCAATTCAACCTGGTTGGCCGGCTTTCCTTATTGTTTAACGTACTGATTGGCTGCCTTCCGCAGGTGCCGCTCTATCGCCGCTTGATCGGCTGGTTCACCGATGAAGAGAAACGTGCGGCGATGCAGGCGCTCGATTTCGTCGGTATGGCCGAGTACGCCGCGCAGCGAGCCAGCACGCTCTCCGGCGGGCAGCAGCAGAGGGCCGCAATCGCGCGGGCGATCATGCAGCGGGCCAAAGTGATCCTGGCCGACGAGCCGATTGCTTCGCTCGATCCCGAATCGGCGCGACTGGTGATGGAAGGGTTGCGGCGAATGAACCGCGAAGAAGGGGCGACGATCGTCGTCAGCGTGCATCAGTTGGAGTTTGCCGCCAATTATTGCGACCGGATCATCGCCTTGAACGAAGGGCAAATCGCCTGCGACTGTCATGTTGACGATTTGAACCAAGAGACGTTGAAGGCCATTTATGGCGCCCATTTTGAGCAACTGGAGCCGGCGGCGGATAAGTTCGCCGCGCCAACGCCCAATGCCGTCGAACTTGAAGCCAAGGCAAGCATCTGAATTGCCGCCCATTCGACTGGAGTAAGTCATGCGCGATCGCCACGGTATCTTAGTTCTGCTCCCATGTTTTATCTCGTTGCTGCTGGCCGCCGGTGGTGGTTGCGGGGGAGAGTCGGCTGGCGACGCGCGCGAGGCCAGCGAAATTCTCGACCCAGACCCCGTCGTATTCGGATTGATCTCCACGGAATCGTCGACCGGGTTGCGGCGTGATTTCGATCCCTTTTTAGCGGACATGGAAAAGGAAATTGGCCGCAAGGTCGTTGCCAAGTACGCGACAAATTACACCGGCGTGGTCGAAGGAATGCGATTCGGCAATGTACACGTCGCCTGGCACGGCAATAAATCCGCCGTCGAAGCCGTCGACCGGGCGAACGCCGAAGTGTTTGCCCAAACGGTTATGAAAGATGGCTCGCCCGGTTACTGGTCGGTGGTCATCGTTCACCGCGACAGCCCCTATCAGACCATCGACGACGTGATTGCCGACGCCGGGCAGCTTTCCTTCGCCAACGGCGATCCCAACAGCACCTCGGGATATCTTATTCCGGGGTATTATCTGTGGTCGCGGCGGGGCGTCGATCCAGCCAAGAGCTTCCGCCGCGTGGTGAACGCCAATCACGAAAGCAATTGCCTGGCGGTCGCCAATAGGCAGGTTGACGTTGCCACCAACAACACCGAGGCGTTGGTCCGTTTTCAGAACAAGCAGCCGGACATGTACCGGCAACTACGGGTTATCTGGAAGAGTCCGCTGATTGCCTGCGATCCCGTTCTCTATCGCATGGACCTAGATCCCGACCTGAAGGATCGCATTCGCCATTTCTTCTTGAGCTACGGTACCGAGGGACGTCCCCAGCGGGAGCGTGAATTAGACGTTCTCGCTCGGCTCAATCACGGCTGGGCGCCGTTTGCGGAATCGAGCAACCAGCAATTGATTCCCACGCGAGAAATCATGCTCGCGGCGGAGATCGCCAAGCTGACGGAACGAGCGGCCGACGACCCGCACACCCAGCGGCAAATCGGCGAGTTGCAAACCCAGCTTGAGGAGCTGCGCCGGCAGCAAGAATCGCCGAACGGCCAGAACATCGCGCCAGTCGCTTCCCAGGATTAACGACGTGACGACCTCCGAATCGACAACTGCGGCGGCGGGTATCCATCCTACCGGGCCGCAGCCGCCCAAGACGCCCTGGTCCGTGATCCTGACCCGCCTTGCGTGCGCCTTGCTGCTGCTCGGCGCGCTGGGCTGGGGTTATCACGGCTCGGAGGTCGACTTCGCCAAGTTGCTGCGGAATCGAGACAACATCGCCGTTTTCGCCAGCGAGTTCATTCACCCGGACTTTTCTGACTGGCGACTCTATATCGAAGAGATCGGAGTGACGCTCGCGATCGGTCTTTGGGGTACGTTTCTGGCGGTGTTGCTGGCCGTGCCAGGAGGGCTACTGTGTGCCTCGAACGTTACGCCCTGGTGGATCAACCAGCCGGTACGGCGGCTGATGGATGCCTTTCGCGCGATTAACGAAATGATCTTCGCCCTGCTATTCATCGCGGCGGTCGGACTCGGCCCGTTCGCCGGCATGCTGGCCTTGTTCGTCCACACCCTGGGGACGCTCTCCAAACTGTTTAGCGAAGCGGTCGAGACCATCGATCCGCGTCCCGTGCAAGGCATTCGGGCCACCGGCGCCAGCAAGCTCGACGAAATCGTCTACGGCGTGATCCCACAAGTGATGTCGCTTTGGATCTCCTACACACTCTATCGATTCGAGTCGAACGTCCGCTCAGCCAGCGTGATCGGCATGGTCGGCGGCGGCGGCATCGGTTTCTTGCTATTCGAGGCGATGAACGGTTACGAGTTTGATCGCGCCAGCGCGATTTTGATTTTGATTATCATAACCGTGGTTATCATCGACTTGGTCTCCAGCCAGATCCGCAAGCGATTTATTTAAGTATACTACTCTTCGATTGCGGCAATCATCGCGGCCACGACGTCCAGACTGCTCAGCAAGCCAATCGGTTTGCCGCGCTCGTCGAGTACCACGACGCGATGGACGTGCTGCTGGCACATACGGCGGGCCGCATCCAGCATGCCATCGGTCGACCGCACCGACTGCACGTCGCGCGACATGTATGCCTCGACCGCGTCTTGAGGGACGTCCTCCAAGTGCAGCGGTGCATCGGGCGTATCTTGCACCAGCACATGGCGAGAACTTGGCGTCCCCGATTCCCGCATTTCAACAACTGCTTGACGGATAAAGTCGAAGCCGCTGAGTACGCCCACGCACCTGCCATCCTCGCCGATCACCGGAGCGCCGGAAATCTCCCGCTCCTCGAATAGCCGCGCAGCGGTGCTGAGCGTGTCGTCACTGCGGACGGTCACCAACTCGTGCGCCATGATGTCTGAGACTCGCAGCGTGAGAAGCCGTTCGATGGCGCTATTCATGGCGATTCCTCGTTCAGAGTGGCGTTACTCGATAGACCAGCACTTCACTCTGGAAAATGCAATTCCGGTGCCTAAGCTGCCAGCCGCCTTAAGTAGGCCTATTTGGGCGTTGCATCAATATCAGCAAGGGAGAAACAGAGCGTTTCCGCACACCCCACTTCCCATAAAGTGCGCCACATCGCACACTGCATTCATCAAGACTTTCACGTAAAGTACATTTCTTAATCAACTTATGCCGCGTCACTCCGTCGCGGCACGCCGCTTGCAATTATAAAAACATCCAGACTGGGAAAACCGCACGTGGCCATCGGCCGCGGAAAGGTGAGTGGGACATGGATCTATTGATTGTTGACGACGACCCTGAGTTTCGTGAAACGGTGGTCCGCCGATTTCGCCGACGAGGAGTTCACGTCGAGGAAGCCTCCAACGGCGAGGCGGCACTGGGATTATCCCAGCGGCGGGCGTTCCATGTGGCCCTGGTCGACTTGGTAATGCCGGGCATGTCGGGCGTTGAGTTGTTGAAAAAACTCAAAGCCGATTTTCCCGACATCGCCGTTGTGTTGCTGACCGGCCAGGGATCCATCGAATCGGCCGTCGAGGCCATGAAACTCGGAGCGCTCGACTATCTCAGCAAGCCGTGCCCTTTGGCTGAACTCGAAGCGGTGATCGAGAAGGCCGCCCAGCAGAACGCCTTGACTCGCGAGAATCGCCAACTCAAGGCGGTACTGGCCAAACAAGCGTCGAGCTATGAGATGATCGGGCAGTCTCCGATGATGCTGGAGGTATATCGGCTGATCGAGCGGGCTGGCCCCACCGACAAAGCGATCCTCATTCAAGGCGAAAGCGGCACCGGCAAGGAACTGGTCGCCCGAGCGCTGCATAAATCGAGCCACCGGGCGGACAAACCGCTGGTGGTCATCAACTGCGCCGCCTTGCCCGAGACGCTGCTGGAGAGCGAACTGTTCGGTCACGAAAAAGGGAGCTTTACCGGCGCAAGTTCACAAAAGCTGGGCCTGTTTGAAGTCGCCGATGGCGGCACCTTGATGATCGATGAAATCGGCGAAATGCCCGGCTCCTTGCAGGCCAAGCTGCTGCGAGTGCTTGAAGACGGCTCGTTCCGCCGCATCGGATCGCTGGCGGAACGGCGCGTCGACGTGCGGCTGCTGGCGGCCACGAACCGCAACATGGCGGACGAAGTTGCCAGCGGACGGTTCCGCGAAGATCTCTATTACCGCATCAACGTCATGTCGCTCTATCTGCCTACGCTGCGCGAACGAGAGGGCGACATCCGACTGCTGATCGAAAAGTTCCTGGGCGACTCGTGGCGGATCAGCAGCGAGGCCCGGCAGGCGATGGAACGTTATTCCTGGCCCGGTAACGTCCGCCAGTTGATCAACGCCATCGATCGGGCAAAAATCCTCGCCGACGACAAAACCATTCAATTGCGAGATTTGCCGGCGGAGGTCGCCGGCGGCAGGGCGGGCGACGCGGTCCAATTCAACAGCGACGCTCTATCCTCAATCCAAAGGTCTCATATTGTCGAAGTGCTGCGCCGCGAGGGAGGCAACAAAGCCCGCACGGCCCGCGTGCTCGGCGTGAATCGTCGCAGCCTGTACCGCTTACTGGAGAAGTATGAGATTCCGACCGTTAGCAAGGTGGGGGCAAACGGTCGGCAGTAACTCCCCCACGGCATCTTGACAGGAGTCCAGCCATGGCAACCAGCCTGCAAAACCCCAGCGAACGACGCGGACGCGGGATCGACACCTCGCGATATCCCGCCCTGCACAGCCACTTCTCGCAAGAGCAAATCGACAGACTGTTCGACGACGACCTCAGCGCGGGCCGCAGCGTTACGGGCGTACTGATCGCCGTGATCACCGCCGGACTGATCCTGGCGATCGGCTCCACAATCGCGGTCCTCGCTTGGTATGTTTAGCCCGGCTTCACGGCCAACTCAAAGCGGCCGGGTCGGCAGGGAGATGTGGAACGAGCTACCGCGCGGCGGCGCGGCGGTCAGCCAGATGTGGCCGCCCGATTCCTCGATCAACTGCTTGGCGAAGTAAAGCCCTAACCCCGAGCCGGGAGTCTCGCGATGTTGGGGCAGGCGTCGAAAGGGGGCGAACACCCGTTCCGCTTCCGTGGCTGGAATCCCCGGCCCATTGTCCTCGATCTCGAACACGATCCGCCGTCCGTCGGACTGCCAACGCACGGCAACAAGTCCGGCGTCGCTGTCGTTGTACTTGACCGCATTGGCGATCACATTGTAGAAGGCCTCTCGCAAGCGAACGCGATTTCCCCACACCTTGGGCGCATCGCCGGCCACCTGGAGCGAAACCCCAGCCAATCGAGTGGCCGACTGCAACCGGTCGGCAACCTCATCCAGCATGGCTTGCGAACAGAATTCCTCTTTGGATTCGGTCGACTGGTAGTTCAATGTCGACTGCAGAAGCTCGTCGATCATCTGGCTGGTTTGATAGGTCCGCTGCTGCGCCTTGGCGATGAGCTTGCGAGCCTCCTCGGGCATCTGGTCGCCAAACTCGTCTAGCGCCTCGTCGCAGAGATTGGCCACCGTTGCCAGCGGCGTTTTCAAGTCGTGCGAGGTCAATTGGGCAAATTGCCGCAAGTCGAGCGTACTCTTCCAGTAAAGCTCCAGTGCCTGCCGCAGTTCCCGCGTCGACTGCTCAAAATAACTGTCGAGCGTCAAGCCGATGTCGAGCAAGATCACCTTGATCAGTGCAAGCGTGCGCTCCACGTACTCGGCCGGCACGTCCTCCTGCATTTGGCCACAGTAACGAAAGCAAAACTGGATGTATTGCGCGTAGGCGCCCAGGAACCATTGCGGCGGCAATCCGACGTCGGCGTGGCGTGCCCCGACCCGGCGACGATTCTCCAGGTAGAGTTCGTCCCAGTCAGCCTTCAATAGCGATTCGAAATGGTCTCGCTGCAGCTTTTGCAGTCGCGCCAGGCGGTGGGGGTCTTCGAGGAACCGACTGGTGGCGTCGAACGCTTGCAGATGATCGTAGAACTGCTCGACGAACAACTCGGTCAGTTCCCGAAACGGGTCGAGCATCGAGCGGAGCCGCTGGGCGTCCTGCTCGTCCAATTGCAGAAACTGCAATCGCGCCCGAAGCTCCTCGATCGAAACTCCCGAGACCCGCTGTTCAAGCGGCTCGTCGGGTCCGTCCGGATGGGGTTCGTCCGCCATGAAACATCTTTCCCTGCGGGTAGCTGAATTCGCCAGAATTCAGAACACCGACGCCGAAGCCCCGCTTGAGCGCATCTGAATTCTGGTGAATTCAGCTACCCCTGTTCGGTCACTCGTCGCTGACGGTGACCTTGTTCATCTTATCGCCTTGCCGAATCGAATCGACGACGTCCTGCCCTTCGATCACTCGGCCAAACACACTGTGCTTGCCGTCCAGATGGGGACAAGGAACATGCGTGATGAAAAATTGCGATCCGTTGGTGTTTGGTCCGGCATTGGCCATCGACAGCACACCGGGGCCGTCGTGCTTCAGTTCGGGGTGGAACTCATCCTCGAACTGATATCCCGGCCCGCCGGTGCCGGTTCCCTTGGGGCAGCCGGCCTGGACCATGAAATCTTCAATCACCCGATGAAAGGTCAGGCCGTCGTAAAAGCCGTCTGCCGCAAGCTTTTCGAAGTTGCCGACCGTCTTAGGGGTCTTATCGTCGTGGAGTTCGAGCTTGATCGTGCCTTTGTCGGTTTCAATCGTCGCCGTTTTCATTTGTTTTCCTTCCGAATCGAGGTCAGTTTGCTCCTGACAAGTATCAAGTAATTGGCGGTCGGATGCAAAGGGGCCGGTTCGCCAATTGTCTTTGCAAATTTTGTGGTTTTGCTGTATAATGCGGTTCCTGCCCCGAATTATCCGCCCAGTGACTTGGTCCAACTTTCTAGGATCATGCGCTGCTTCACGCATCTCCATGCGAACCCCAAAGGATTTCACATGCAGTGGAAATGTTCTTCCTCGATATCCGGGGCCAACTGGACCGCTAGATTGCTCGCGATCCTCATGCTGTCCGCCTGGTGTCACGGGTCACTTGCCGCCGAGCCGGCGCCGCCGGTCGATGCCAAGCATGCCGCACAAATGAAAGCGGGCCTGGAACTCTTCAAGAATGGGGTCCGCGCCACGCTGTCGAATCGCTGCCTGATGTGCCACGGCGGCGATCACACCGAAGGAAACTTCGACCTTTCCACGCGCGAGCGATTGCTGTTGGGCAGCGATTCCGGCGACGCGGTCGTGCCGGGCGAACCGGACGAGAGCCGACTGCTGGAACTGATCCGGCACGAGGACGAACCGAGAATGCCGGCCGAAGCCTCCAAGATGCCGGAGGCCGAAATCGAAAGTATCAAACAGTGGATCGCACTCGGCGCGCCGTACGACAAACCTCTGGTTGATGAAGACGGCCCTAAGGTCAAATGGACCGAACGCGAGATCCGCCCGGAGGATAAACAGTGGTGGGCGTTTTTGCCGCTGCAACAGGTCGAGCCGCCGACGATTGCCGACGGACAAGATTGGGTGCGCAACGACGTTGATCGCTTCGTTCTGGATAAACTGACCAACAAAAAGCTGACTCCTAATCAGCCCGCCCAGCGCCGTAAACTGATTCGCCGCGTTTATCTCGATCTGATCGGCCTGCCGCCCACGCCGGAGCAAGTCGAGGCGTTCGTCGACGATTCCAGTCCGGGTGCCTATGCCAAGGTCGTCGATGAATTGCTGGCCAGTCCCCGCTATGGTGAACGCTGGGCGCGGCATTGGCTGGACGTCGCCCGATTCGCCGAAAGCGACGGGTTTGAGCACGACTACGATCGGCCGCACGCCTACCATTATCGCGACTTTGTGATTCACGCGCTCAACAGCGACATGCCGTTCGATCAGTTTCTGCAATGGCAGTTGGCCGGCGACGAGTTGGCACCCGACGATCCCTGGGCGATGAAGGCCACCGGCTTTCTGGCTGCGGGCGTGTTTCCCACCCAGATCACCGCCAACGAAGTCGAACGAACCCGCTACGACGCGCTAGACGACATGGTGTCGACCACCGCCAGCGCCATGCTGGGTCTCACGGTCGGTTGCGCCCGCTGCCACGACCACAAGTTCGACCCCTTTCCGCAGGCCGATTACACGCGAATGCTGGCGACCTTTACCACCACGGTGCGGGCGGAGATAGATGTTCAGGTCGGCGCCGTCAACGCCGAAGAGCAGCAGCGCTACGAGGACGAACAGCGTTCGCTGGTCGAGGCGCTCGAGCGCTACGAGCAGGATCGATTGCCGGCGGCACTGACGAAATGGGAAGCGTCCCGTGAAAACGGCGCGTCGGAATGGCGCGGCGTCGATTTAGTGAGCTACAAATCGGAAGGTGGCGCAACGCTCACCAAGCTGGAAGACGGCTCAATCCTCGCCAGCGGCAAGAATCCCGATCATGACGTCTATCAGTTTGTCGCCGAGACCGACGCCGAGGCCATCAGCGGTCTCCGGTTGGATACCTTGCCCCATGCGTCGTTTGTCCGCGGTGGTCCGGGCCGGGCGTTCAACGGCAATTTCTGCTTGACCGATCTGCAAGTCGTCGCCAGTCCGCTCAACGGCGAGGGGGAACCAAAGACAGTCGCCTTCAGTCGGGCCAAGGCCTCCTACGACCGTAAAGGTTATGAGTCGGCCATGGCCATCGACGGCAACGCCACCAGTGGCGGTTATGCACTCGATCCGCACCTCGGTCAGCCGCATTACGCACTTTACGAGGCCAGCGAAAACGTCGGCTTCGCCGGCGGCACGCGGCTGGAAATCAAAATGGTCTTCCGCTGCAACACGGGCCACAATATCGGGCGCTGCAACTTCGCGGTTACCGAGTCGCCTCGCCCAATCCCCTTGATGGAACAAGCGGCGCTGCCGGAGCAAGTCGCCGCCGCCTTGAAGGTTCCCGCGGCGGAACGGTCGGCGGAACAGACGCAGCAATTGCTCAACTGGTTTAAGATGCAAGACTCCGACTGGATCGCACTCAACAAGGTGATTGCCAACCACCAGGCAAGTCGCCCCCAGCAGCGCGTCGAGAAGGTGCAGGTCGCCAGCGAAGGGGTGCCCGCCCGTCGTAAGCATACCCAAGGCGCGGATTTCTTCCCGGAGACCTACTTTCTGGTGCGCGGCGACTCCGATCAGAAGGACGGCGTAGCAACGCAATCGTTTCTGCAGGTGTTGATGCCCTCGGCAGACGCCGCCTCGCGGTGGCAAGAGACGCCGCCGCCGGGTAGCAAGCTCTCGTACCGTCGCCGGTCGATGGCCAATTGGATCACCGATACGGACCACGGCGCCGGCCAGTTGGCGGCGCGGGTGGCGGTCAATCGCCTGTGGCAACATCACTTCGGTCGAGGCATCGTCGCCACACCCAACGACTTCGGTCTCCAAGGGCCTCCGCCGACGCATCCGGAGCTGCTCGACTGGCTGGCGCGGCAACTCATCGACGGCGGCTGGCGACTGAAACCGATGCATAAGCTGCTGGTCACCAGCGCCGCCTACATGCAGTCGAGCGAAATGGACGAAGCCGACTTTAAGCTCGATCCAGAGAACGAATTCCTGTGGCGATTCGAGCCGCGCCGGGCCGAGGCAGAGGTGATCCGCGATGCGATGCTCGCGGTCAGCGGTCAGCTCGACACGACCATGTATGGCCCGGGCACGCTCGACGAATCGATGAGGCGGCGGAGCATCTACTTCATGGTCAAACGGAGCAAGCTGGTGCCGTTTTTGCAATTGTTCGACTGGCCGGAACCGATCTCCAGCATAGGCCGCCGGCCAAGTACCACCGTGGCGCCGCAAGCGTTGCTGTTTATGAACAATCCCCAAGTACGCGGCTACGCACAGGCTTTGGCCGGACGGATCGACGCCGGTGTGCCGGCACTCGAGGAAACCATTGCCACGGGCTACCGCCATACTCTGGGCCGCCTGCCAACTCAACAGGAAGCAGCCGAGGCCCTAGCATTTATCGAGCAGCAGCAAGCGGCCTACCAAGCGGAAAACAAACCCAACGCCAGGACATTGGCCGTCGCCGACTTCGCCCAGGTGCTGCTGAGCCTGAACGAGTTTATTTATATCGACTGATCGTAGGATGGGACCATTGTCCCGTCCGTCAAAAGAATCTTACACCTCGGACGGGACAATGG
>JBGTJT010000530.1:0-2076 GCA_041744995.1 Pirellulales bacterium
TCAACCCTCCCCCCTCAAGCCTCAAGCCTCAAACAGTTGAAATCTCCGCCGCCGCCGCGTACAACATAGGGTTGCAGGCTTGGTTTGACACGTCACCGATTTTTCACCTGGGATGCACATCATGACACGCACACGCAACGAATATGGCCGTCTGTTTCTATCGTTACTGTTGACCTTGTTGCTCGGCTCGGCCGCCGCGGCGGGTGAGGCCGATCCGTTTGGCGACGCCGAGGTAGAGATCACGCCGGGGCCTGACGGCGTGCGGGTGGAAGTGGAAGACGCCGATCGGGTCGAGATCGAGACCGGCCCCGACGGCGTGCGGATCGAGGTCGAACAGGACGTTCCCAGCTACCAGACCGAGAACGTCGCGCTCACGCCGCGGGGCGACTGGATGCTGCAATTTCCGCACACCCGCGTCGACCTGCTGCAAAACCGCATTGATAGCTACGGCTTCATCGACAATCGCCACGAGTGGGCATCGGTGTGGGTGCTGTGCAACGGCCGCGAGCCGCTGCCAGTGGTCGACTTCACCCGCGAGTTGGTGGTCTATTATCTCAACGGACTGAGCGACGATCGCCTGTCGGCGGTGGCCTTTGTGACCGACGGCGACCTGTCGCTGCAGGAGTCGCATTTCCGCGGCCCCTTCCGTCCGCGCAAGTACTTCGCACCGATGCATGTGCAGATAGTCCCCCGCCAGGGCCTGATCCGACTGGTGAATAAGCGGCAGTCGCTGCTGATACCGGGCGGGTTCTTGACCGAGCCGGCCAATCCATCCCTGCCGTTGCGTCCGGCTCGCCCATTGCCGCTGGACCCGGCTCGACCCGCCCCGGCACCGGTCGAGGACGACTTGTTCGGCGAATAACCCCGAACCTTTGCCGGCCGCCACGCGTAATACACATAGGTTTCATCCGTCCGAAAATTCTCGTTGCCTCTGCGGGAGCTTTTCGGGATAATAGCGGTAGTGGAATCTGGTCGCGGCAGGGCTATCGCCCGGCCCGGTCGAAAATTCAACCTCATCAATGGCTCGCTTCCGCATGATTCGGCTGATCTGCAACGCCGTCGCCTCGCTCGCCCTTGTGATCCATCCGATCGCAAGCTGGGGTGCGTGCGCCGGATGCGGCTGCGGCGATGCCGACCGGGGCGGTTGTTGCCAGTCGTCTTGCGAGACGGGCTGTTGCGGGGCCGAAACGTCTGCCTCGACCGCCACGTGCCTTCCCGCCAACGGACAAAGTTGCTGCTCTGCACTCTCAAGCCTGACGCCTCAAGCCTCAAGCCTCCAGTCTCACGCCTCAAGCCTCAAGCCTCCCAACGCTGGCTGCCAGTCGTGCGCGAACCAATGTGCCTGTTCCATCGACCGCGGTTCGGAAGCCGCCGTGTGGACGACGCCGTTGTTGCCGCCGGAGCTTGCCGATACGACCTTCACCGTCTGGCCCGGTCCGACCGACTCGGCCGACGGAATTCTCTTGGATCGGCAGCGGCCGGTCCCTACCCGCGGCAACCGCCTGCAAAGCTGGCTTTGCGTGTGGGTGATTTAAATCGCTCGTTTTGAACGACCTGCTGTAGTTTTTGGTCTATTAGTTTTCAAAACGAGGAGTTTATCTATGTTTGCTCAATTATCGATGGCCGTGCTGGCCCTGGCGCTGGCTCTGCCCGTTTCGTTCGCTGGTTCCACCACGACACCTTCCACCGCGGCGCCTTGCGCCTGCTGTGGGGTCAACTGCACTTGCACCGACTGCGCCTGCGACGCCGAGAAGTGCGCCTGCGCCGTCGGCGGCAAGTGCGCCTGCGACAGCGATTGCCAAAGCAACTGCTGCGGTGGCGCCTGCGAAAAGTAAGCCGTAAACGTAACGGCTGACAACCAACGGCCGCCGCCCGTCGCAAGATGGGCGGCGGTTTTTTTGGGTAGCTGAATTCGCGTAGAATTCAGATGCGGGCCGTTTGATGCCGGCGGCGCGGACTCTGGCCCCACGGAACTCTTGGGGAGTTCCGCTACGGGTCGCTAAATAATCGTTCTTTCGACGAGGATGCGGATGTCTTCTCCGTTGGATCTATTGCCGCATCTGGATACTTTTTCCA
>JBGTJT010000531.1:0-3902 GCA_041744995.1 Pirellulales bacterium
GCCTTGGCAGGCGGCGGATCGCCGGCCGCGACGGCCGGTTCGTCGAACAGTACCTGGGCCACGAGCGACTCGTTCGCTTCGCCACGCATCGCTCCGTGCAGAATGCCGAACACTTCCAGTTCGTCAATCCACAGGTTGGTGTCACCCGGTCCGCCGTAGCCGTTGATGACGACCAGATCGGCATACGCTTCGCGGCTGTCGACCTGACTGCCGTATTGAGCACGAAGCACGCGCAACTGCCGCTCCAATGCCTGCGGTACGTCCTTCACCACGAGTTGCTGCCAGCGCCCCGTCTCGTTGTACAGCGTACCGCCGATGTACGTGACAAGTGCCTCTCCGCTGTTCGGATCGACCGAGCGGGGCAGCACCACTCTCAACAGCATTTGCAGGCCGGCCCGGTCGGATCGCACCCACATGCGAGCCTCTGTCTCGGCGATGATCGGCGCCTGCCCGATCGGCTGCCCCAGATAAAAGCGAGTACCGCCGGTTTGGCGCAGGCGGAGATGTTCGCACACGCCGCCGGAATGAACCGGCTGCTGCACCCGGGCTTGGGCCATGATGCGGCCGTTTCCGTCGGAATGCACCGCCCGCCAAGTGGGATGCGGCCCTTCAAACCCGAAGTGGACACGCGAATGTTCCTGCCCAAAACAAACGGGTAGCATCGCCGCCAGCCAGATTCCCAGCAGCGCCCTACCGGCGACGGCAGCGTATCGCGAGCGGTTCGGTGTGGTTTGGCAAGCGCAACGGGACATAGGGCAGGGCATTGCGTATTCATGTGGCCGCGCGGCAACATGCCGCACCTAACTGCTTTTATTACCTAGATTTGCGGCTTTCTTCCAGAGCAACCCGTGGTAAAAATGCCACAGAGGGCCTCGTGCAGTGAACCGGCGCAAAAACCGTAAGTTTTTGTGAAAAAGGGAGTTACGACGATCCCGGCGGCGTGATTCGTGGTTTGGCACGCACAGTGCAATAACGACTCATCAACCCTCACCCAAGGAAACGCCGCCATGAGCCAAACTTCGCGATTCGCCGCCGCCGACCCGGACCAACTGCCGGCCGAGATGATTGAACTGCAGCACGCCATCGCCGCCTTGCCCGAAGTCCAACGGGCAAGACTGAGCTTGTTGTACGAGAAAGTGGCCGAAAACAGCCGTCGCCGCCGCCGCATTCTCACGCTGGTCCAAGACGCCTTGGCGCAGCTTCGCCTTGATATGAAATATCTGATGTTCGATTTGGAAGCGACTCGCCGCGAGCGCGACGAGTTGCAGGCCAAGCTGGAAGAGCAAGCCTGATAAAGCGTTAAGCGAAAATAATCCTTGCGAAACTTCGTGCTTCGCGCAACTCCGGCCGCCAATGCCCTGGCCGCCGGAGTTTTTTTGTCAGGTGGGGAACAATTCAGCGGCCCTACTACGAATCAAGAATGGCCGCAAATGTTCGTTTTTCCCTCCCCGGCCGCTCGCCCCCCGGGCTTCCTCGCGAATAACCTTGCGACTGCCGCCTCGCGCTCACTTGGGCATCGACGGTGGACGCCGGCCGATTGAACGCGCCGCGCCGGTGTCCTAGGATGGACGATTGGGAACAGCAGTGCTTTCGGCCTGGGGCGGGCGCGAGAGCAACGTCTTAAGAGGTTCGGATGGCATTGGATACGGCGGAAGCGATCGCGCAGCGATGCATCGATCTCGATTTACTCACCCCGGCCCAGGTACACGATGCCTGGCAGCGGCTGGGGGGGAGCGACGTTTCCGTCGACGAGTTCACACAGCACCTAATCCGCCGCGAATTGTTGACTAGCTTTCAAACCACTCGCCTGCTGCGAGGCGACAGTAAGGGCTATTTCTACGGCAACTACCGGGTGCTGTACCTGGTCGGCACCGGTTCTTTCGCGCGCGTCTATCGGGCCGAAGACCGAGACTCGGGAGAGCAAGTGGCGCTGAAGGTTCTGCGGAGCCGGTACTCGGAGAATCCCGAACATACCGGACCGTTCCTCCGCGAAGGTCGGATGGGCATGCAGTTGAGGCATCCCAACATCGTGCCGATCTACGACGTCTTTTCGCAAGGCGACACGCACTTCTTGACGATGGGTTTTGTCGAGGGACGCAATCTCCGCGAGTTTCTTAAGATCCGCAAGCGGATCGAACCGACCGAGGCGATCCGGCTGATGCTCGACGTGGCCCGCGGCCTGACCTATGCGGCCGAGCAGGGAGTGAGCCATCGCGATATGAAGCTCACCAACGTACTCGTCTCTTCCCGCGGCGACGCCAAGTTGGTCGACTTCGGCCTGGCCGCCGCCAGCGAGGAAATGACCGACGAGGCGCTGGCCCAATTCCCCAATCCCCGCACGATCGACTACGCCGGCCTGGAACGTTGCACCGGGGTCCGCAAGGACGACGCCCGCAGCGACATCTACTTCTTCGGCTGCATGCTGTATCACATGCTTTCAGGCGTTTCGCCGCTGGTCGAGTCGCGCAACCGGGTCAAGCGACTGGCCCGAAGCCGGTTCGAGGAAGTCACACCGATCGAGACGGAAGTTCCCGATCTACCTCCCTCGCTCGCCCGGCTGGTCGGCAAGGCGATGGATCTCAATCCGCACCATCGGCATCAGACGCCACGCGAGTTGCTGACGGAACTCGACGCCGTGCAGGAGAAAGTGACCGCCGAATTGGCCGCCGCCCGCGAACAGCCGCGCGAGCAGCGGGTGGTGATGATCGTCGAGAACAATCCCCAAATGCAGGAGATCCTCCGCGAACGCCTGAAAAAGCACGGCTACCGCGTGCTGATGGTGAGCAATCCGTATCGCGCCTTGCAGCGATTTGAAGACGCCTGCCCCGCCAGGTGCGTGGTGTTTTGCGCCGAATCGATCGGGCACGACGCCGTGGTCGGCTTCAACAAACTCGGCGGCGGCGTTGGCACACAATCGATGCCCGCCATTCTGTTGCTCGATGAAGATCAAACCGACTGGACCCGCGAGGCCGAAATCGACACGCACCGGCAGGTAATGGTAATGCCTGTGACCATGAAGCAGCTCCGCGAACGAATCGACTCGATGTACGAGCTGCAGAAGTCGAAGGCGAAGCAGGCTTGAGGCGGGAGGCTTGAGGCTTGAGGCTTGAGGCGGGAGGCGGGAGGCGGGAGGCTGTTGGCCGCCCGTTGATCCGCAACGGGCGGCCGTGCCATTTGTTGCTGTGCCGCGTTTCTTACGCGTCTTTTACTTGCTTCAGGCCGAGCGAGAACATGATCCAGCCCAGCCCGGCGAACAGCAGTTCGATGCCGACGAACAGCCCGATGATGAACAGCCCCGTCGTGGGCCAACCTTTGTAGATCATCAGTCCCAGCAAGATCGAAACCGCACCGCTAAGCACCACCCAGCCCCAGCCGTCGAATCGTTCCGTGAGTGCTCCAATTAAACGGATCGCGCCATTGGCTATCAGCATGGCGGCCAATACTAAAGTCATGGCCACTGCCCCTCCGACCGGCTCCGCGAGCAGGAAGAATCCGACCACAACGTACAGCACGCCGACAAACATGGAGAGCATGAAGCCACTCCATTTGCCAGCCCAGAAAGCCGTGACGATTTGACCGATGCCAGCGGCCATCAGCAAGAGACCGAAGAATACGATTGTGAATAGAGTGGCTCGAAACGAACAGCCAATTGCAATCATGCCCAGCAGCAAGATCGCTGCGCCCAATACGAGGAACCACCACCAATGCTTGCCCACATGATGCAGTTCGTGTCGGTCTTGCCTGTCTCCCGCCGTCATTACATGTGTGTTCATAACTGATTCTCCCGTGTTTTGCCGTCTGAATGGGCCAGGTAATTTGGATTCAAGCCGCAGGCGAACACCTGTCGCACCGCGCTAACCTCTAAAGAATAGGCCGCAAACGGCACCAAGTCAGCGAAATTC
>JBGTJT010000532.1:0-6687 GCA_041744995.1 Pirellulales bacterium
CGGACCTCCTTGGGTGGAATGGCGTTTTTTATTCAACCATTCCGTTCTACCACGGGAGGTCCACTTTTTGGCAAGCTAGCACGCAACACAACTCCTTGCGCCACCGCGTGCTAGCACGCGAGGGATGCGAGTTACACCCAACTGAGAACCCAGCCCTGGTCGGCGAGCAGGCGGCGAAACTGCCGGCTTGGGTGCGCACTGTCAACGGCGAATGGCCGGGCGACAACTTGCACTTTGTCGAAGATCGTATCCGCGGTGACAGGTACAATGGCAATCCGTGCGAACCGCTTGCCACGACCAATGAAGGCAAGCTCTATATCTTTGCGCTCGATTCCAAGTGGAGAACAATTCATCGCTGCGCAACGGCAGCGTTCCCAGCACCCGATCCGTCGCAGCCATTAGCACCAGTGGAGGTACTCGATGGCGGGGTAGCCGATAAAGCGTCCACGTTGCGCGACGATCGAAACACATTTGTTCCGGGGTTGATTCCCAAGGATTGGCCCTCTTCCAAGGTTGCTCCGAAAGAGTCGCCGACGCTGATCGTCATGCCGCCGCAGATAAGCGCTAACGAGGCGGAACGTTTGGGCTTAGGCGCGAACCTGCTCTGCGATGCGTTGGCCGCTCAATTAAACGCGTCCGGCAAGGTCCATATCGTTGACCGCTCGCAGATCGCGACATTACTTGCAGAACAAGAATTGCGACGCGAGGGAATCAATCCCATTGATTCGTTCGATGCCATGGTCATTGTCGACCTGCGCCTTCAGATGCTGACTCCCAAGATGCACGTCGATACCATCGATCTGTCGACTGGGAACCAGCTGGCCAATGTTGTCTTCGACTGGCCGTTGGAAGAAGGCACGCTGGAATCGATGACGGCCAAATGCTTGCAAGGTGCGGCAAGCGTCGAACGACGCAAAGCCCGAGAAAGTCGCCCGATTCGGGCCCGGGTACTCGATCCGGTAATTGACTATCACCAGAACCGCATGAAACCGCTCGCCAGTCAACTGCAGCAGCAGTTGATCAAGTCGATTGAGGACAGCGAACATTTGGAGCACGTGAGGCACTTGCAATCAGGGTCCACGATCCAGGAGTCACTGTTTCTCATGATGGGCATGGCGAAGTTCGGCGATGGGGGCCAGTTTCTGCCCACCCCGGACGCCACGATCGACTTGAAACTTGTTGAAGTCGACGCTGTCGGCAAGTCTTTCGAAGACACCGGCATCGAGATACAAGTCCGATTGCGACGAGGTGAGCAACTAACAGGCGAATGGAAAACCATGACTGGCAAAGTCGCCGATTTCGATCAGCTTTGCAGTCAATCATGGAGCACACTAGCGGATCAACTGGCAAAGGTGAATCCCGAGGACGCGACCAAAGTTGTTACCGACCCCAAACTGCGCCGACAACTGGCTGAGGCGGAACTGAAGTCCGGTAAACCACCTGGACATGACGGGGCGAAGGGCTATGAGGCTAAGCTTGCCGTGGCGGAGGCATACATACAATGCGCGGAGACGGCGCTAAAGATTGACCCAACTTATGACGCGGCTCGCTGGGCTCGAATTAAGGGGCTAGCTGAAAAATTGGGGCAGACTTATCAAGCAGCACAAGCAAAGCGACTTCCGCATTCCGCCGCCGAAAGTGCGCTCGATGAATATATGGATGAGTTGGAGGTGATGATTGCCGCTGGCGTCGGTCCGCACGAAAGCTATCACGACGCAATTGTGGTCGCTTATGGATGGGGAAGATTGATCGTGGGCGATCGCAAGTTAAGCGAGCGACACGACATCACGCTTACGGATGATGATATACGTCGACTTGACTCCCTGCGCCGGCTTATAGAATTCTGTATCACCGATTCGAAAACCGCCGGTATTTGTGGCGGCCCCCAAATAAGGTTCATCTATCACGGCATGCGTGCTTCTCAGATGGATCGCGCCAAGCGCATCGCGTGGTTGCAAGGCATGGCCCAAAAGTACACATTACTAAAATTAGACCCAGGAAGTGCGCTGCGACATAGAATGGCGATGGGGCAGATTGCGGCGCTTCTCGCTCAGGACGACGCAAAGAACGAGGCCTCGCAGGTACTTCTGGAACACAAACATTACATTATGGGAGAAGGGTCGTTAGCGAACGTTCATCCGGCTATTTGTAGAGAAGTTGATAAGGCCCTCGAGTATATCGGCGATCCGACCCTCACCGCGCAGTTGTCTGGTGAGCCTGCGAAGCCGCCCGTCAATTTCCTGTACTACACCTCCAATCCAGATGGTTGGCCCACCCCGCAACTGTTCGAATCGGAGCCAGACATTCCGCACGTTGAGATTCGCGGAGAGCCCCGGGGGTATAACATTGGCTACCCTAGGCCTGTTGCAGCCCTAGCGGGCGACACGAGCCGTGTCTATCTGGCGTTATGGAACAGTTACAGTGATTCCGTTCGCTGGTCGTATTGGCCACAGCTTGAGTATCATGGTTCCGCGAAATGCAGCATCCCAATCACGTTTGCCTATCTCAATCTCGACAAGCATGGCCGTCCAGTTGGTGAGATAGAAGAGGTCCAATTAGGCAAACAGCAATCCTCGTTCTGGAATGGCATCAAGGAAATGCCGCAACCGGAGATCCAAGGCGACCTTGGCGCATTCATGGCAATTGTCCATGGCGGCAAGTTTTGCCTGGCGACGGAGAAGTCAGGCTTACACGTATTTGATCCAAAGGCGAATCGCTGGAAGGTCTATTCATCCGAAAACGGCTTGCCGACAACGGGAGTTCAGGGAATTATTCCACTCGACAATGACGTTCTTCTATGCACCGCCTCAAGGCCACCGAGTCATTTCACCTTCGACCTGCAGAACGAGAAAATCACGCTGCTTCGCCAGAAGTTGACTCGGGACGATCCTGACACGATGCCGAGATTGTCGATCGTTTGGAAAGCCAATCACAAATTACACGGGCTGGGACAGTTGCGGTACTACGACGATTTGACGAGCAGAACATGCGAAGTGAAAAAGCATAACCTAATGCCTTTGGACGCAGCGAGAATCGGTGAGCGGCTATTTATTACGGATGGCGATGGGCTAAGTGAACTCGATGATCAGCGGCGCGTTGTCAACCGATTCCCGTTCTCAGCGAGCACAAAGGAAATTCGGCCCGGCCCACGATCGGGTTTTCAACTGCCCCTTCCGGCATTGCCAAAGTCGCCCTGGAAGGCTTATCACATGATTCAACATCAAGATATGCTCGTCGGGCCGGTCGGCTATAAGGACTTCCATGGCGATGGAATTGTTGCTTACAGCCCCGAAAAGAATCTGTGGTATGGACCAATGTTTGCTGGTATTCAGGCGAAATATATGACTTCAACTCCTACGGGGATTTGGATTACGACGCCACGCCATCTCATTTTTGTCCAAGCCGACGACTTGCGAAAAGCGGCAGCAGCGGCAGATCGCGTATACACACCAGAACAATATCGAGAGCGCCAACTGAAAGCACTGCAAGAAGGTCGAATTGTCGACTCGGTACAAGGATCGATCCAACGAGTTGAACGTCCGGAACGTCGTTATGACAAGACCTGGCGCTCTGGGTTGCTCGCCATGCGGTTGCAGAATTGGGAAGCGGCGGCCGAACACTTCCTTGCGTGTCACGAGAAATTCCCGGAAGACCCGTATGCACTGCTTTATGCTGGGATTTCGCATGACCGGTGGTGCCTGAATAAACCCGAAGAGGCGCTCAAGTTTTACGACGAACTTGCAACACATGCGGATCGCACCGCCGCATTCACCGGTACCTACTGGGCGATGCAAAATTGCATGGCACAACAGAAGTACGATCGCGTGGTTGAACTTGGCGAACGCGTGGAAAACGAGTTCCCAACGCTTTACAACTCACAACTCCGCGAAGACATCAACCACTGGAAGCAAGAAGCCCAGCGGCAGTTGAAGTAAGTCTGACATCGGCGGATGGAAGCCGCGGTCACTTCCCCTTCACCAACTTTGGCAGCATCCGTTCGGCAATCTCGGTCGCGGCGTCCTGCAGGGCCAGTTTGCCGGCGATTTGTTCGCTTAGGCCGACGGCCACGGTGGTCTGGCGGTCGATCGCGATAACCTTGCCCGTCTTGGCGTCGACCGCTTTCACCTCCAGCCGCGCTCGGACCGAAACCAAGTTGCCGCGGCGGACGGAAAACTCGCTGACCCCTTCGCCGCTGATTAGGATGTCGGCGTCCAGCTTGCGGCCGCTGTCGGCGTCGACCACCGGGAAACCCGCTTCGATGGCGAACCAGGTGAGTTCCGTCTCGGCCGCCGGGTCGGGGGTATTCTGGCCAACATGCTGTTCCTCCACGTCAATCCGCAAGGTCGGTCGCTTGGCGTCGCCAATCTTCTCCTTGATGACTGCGACGCGATCGTCTCGCGCCACCGGTTTGGCGACCAAGTTTTCCGATTCTCGTGAAATGGTCTCGGCGGCCTGTTCAGCCAATTTGGCCACCAACGCACCTAGTTCATCCTTCGCCTTGCCGTTGACCGAGGCACCCACCACCCGGCTGGTTTCGGTGCTAATGATCTTGGCCACCAGGTAGGTTCGGTTGTCGACCTGCAACACGCTGCCGGTGAGAATCAGTTTCGCGCCGGTCAGTTGACCCAAGCGGATTGCTTCGTCCGGGCGAACCAGCCCGGAGAGATTCAGTTCCTGTTCGTCGAGAATCTTCTGCATCTCCTCGCGGTCGACCAGGAACATGCTGCCGTCGGCGCTGAGGTGCGCGAACGTCAGATCGGTCACGGTCGCGCCCAGTCCCTTGACTTCGCCGCCACGCTCGTTGAACGGCAAGATCGCCAGCGGGTAGACCGGCCGCAAGTCGTTTTCTTCTTCCCGCTTTTCAGGAGTTCTCGAGGGCCGTTCTGTCTTGTCCGCGGCGACTGTGGCGGGCGCTTCAACCTCGCCAAGATGCGCCACGGCGAACACCCCGTCGACGTCTTCGCCGATGATGCGGACCGGGGTCTGCTGCGAGCCGAATTCTCGCAGGGCGCGCATCCGTACCTGGTTCCACGTATAGAGGTAGGCTTCATCGGCGTCGACGATGCGATCACCGTCCCGATCGGCGGCGCCGTTGAGCGCCTCGGCCAGATAGTAGGTAAACAGCCCCTGCTCCCGTGCTTCCCACTCATTGGAGAATTCGTGCTTTCTGCAACTGGCGAGCGTCAGCAGCCCGCGAGCGCCGCCAAATTCGCGTCCCAGTTCCTCGCCCGACTTGCCGACGGTCTCCGATCGCTCTCCGCCGGCATGGCAGCAGTCGAGTATCAGCATCTTTTGCGCAGCCTTGCACTCCTGCAGCGCATCTTTCAGTTCCGAACTACGCAGTGCGGTCAGCCCCAAATTCTTGTGATCGCAATCTTGCGGTGCGAGATAACCACGGCCCTGTTCGTCCAGAAATCCGTGCCCCGCAAAATAGACCAGGACGGTGTCGTTCTTGCCGACAAAACTCAGGAAGCGGTCGACCGTATTCGACAGCACGATCTTCAAGGGCCGATGGCTGGCCTTCTCCTGATCGTCGGTGATCAGCAGCACGTTGTCCGGTTCGTAACCGCACCGCTCGGTCAAAGTCCGATACATCAGGTGCGCATCGGCCACGCAATACTTGAGATTGGGGATCTTCGGGTCCAGGTACTCGTTGACGCCGATCAATACCGCCCACTTCTTTGGTTCCTGCTCGGAAGCCGCCGCTTTCAGACGCAGTCCACGAGACTCGGTATCGACGTTGGGTGCCGCCTGCTCGGCGGATTCCTCGGCAT
Organism: Pirellulales bacterium; assembly: GCA_041744995.1. GTDB lineage: Bacteria > Planctomycetota > Planctomycetia > Pirellulales > UBA7805 > JBBDLY01. The sequence continues at coordinate 5,775 of JBGTJT010000532.1, forward strand.
GGCTGGATCCCGCGCCTGTCAAACTCACGGCGATCACTAATGCAAATGCGACGAACACGACCAGCCACTTGCGGTTGCCAACAGAGTCATGGAACATACGAGAAAACTCCTCAAGAGCTAGATGTTACGGTTTGCCTGGTTCAAAAAGTCCCAGCAAGTGTGCCAGCAAATAGCGCGGCGTGGGGCCGCTATCCCAGCGACGGATGATCGGCAGGTCGCAAAATACGACGCGGCCTGACGGATCGTCCGTCGTTAGTTCGACGTACGACCAGCGATGTTGGTTCCCCGCAATCTCAAGCGCCAGGCCGTCGGCGCCCAGCTCCACGCCCAAGCGGCCGTCGGGCAACTCGAAATCGAGCCAAGCCGCTGCATCGAGCCGCTTGTCGAACTCGTTTATAATATCACGCCGCCGCAGGCGGAGCGAGCGTAACGCGGGCTGAATCTCCCCCTTCTCTCCCTCCGATAACACGAGGGTTCCTGCCGCCGGCGCGAGCACGACGACGCGCCGCCCTTGGCTGACCAAGGTTCGCAGCGTCTCGGCCAAGCCGCGGTTCGTCTCGAAGGAAACGCCCTCGCCGATCACCACCAGACCTTCCTCCGACGCGGCCAAGGCGTCGTTGCCGCGCGCCAGGCGGAACGGAATCTTCGCTGCCTCGAACCGCTCAATCGTCGACTTTTGCGGATCGAACAGCACGATTTGCAGTTCTTCCAATCGCCGGCTGGCCCCCGCAAACGGATCGGCGGCGAGAATCCACAGCGTCGGCCCAAGGGCCTCGCCAATGCGCTGGCCCGCGGCATCTTCCAGCCACACGGAGAGCTCCACGTCGAGCGAGACGCCGTCGTTCAACTGCGGAATCTCAAGTTCAATAGCGACCTCGTGCGGCCCCTTGCCGGCCGGCAGCCGCTGGCCACC
>JBGTJT010000533.1:0-5072 GCA_041744995.1 Pirellulales bacterium
CTTCTTGAAAATAGTTCCGCCGTTATCGAGAATGACGGCTTGGGCAGTGCCGAGGTACAATCAGTTGAATATGGCTAGCAAAATGGCTTCAGCCGCCTTGATTGCGGCAGGACTTCTATCATCGAGTTGTGATTCCCGACATGAGAAATATCCGTTGCCGCACCCGAACGAGATCATAGCCGTCCGAGTAAAGTTGTTTGGCGAATTCCTGAATGAGGCCGACAGCTCAGAATTCGAGATTCCTAGAAAAGAGTTACCGACCGTCCTCAAAATACTGTCCCGTGAGCCTGTTCGATTGAACCAGGGTCGCGACTTTGGTTCGGCTATCATTAAACTCGAATTGGACGTGCAAGCGGGTTCTCCAGTAAAGATAGAAGTTCCCTGGAGTGGCAAGAACAAATTGTCGTTTTCTGTTGATGGTATTCCCTGTGAGCGTGAAGGCAGCTATGGCAAAGTGAACCTTATCACAGGAGAACCAACGGGATTTGCTCCAGATGAATCGTTGTTGTTTTACCAATATCTAAAGAGCTGGGAGTCAGCTCAGTGACGGTTTTGTTGCGCTAGTTTGGCTCGATCACTCGCATGCGTCGAGCTAACCCGCCGCATCGGCTGCTAAACCGGTGCCACCCGAACAAGCCAAAAGTTGACGGCGGATGCGTGACGGGCGATAATGGTTTTCTGTCAGCGAACCTTTCAGAATCGTATCCCCACCTATCGCAGAGACCCCATGATGTTCACCACTTCCGCCCGGCGACCGGTTGGCGGCCGGTTGCCGCTGCAAATTGTTGCACTCGCTTTCACAGCCGTCGCCGTCGTTGTATCGCTGGCTGCGGCTCAGCCAGCCAGCGCGGCCGAAGAGGCGCGGCGGCCGAACGTCGTCATCATCTTCATGGATGATATGGCCTATGCCGACATCGGCGCTTTTGGCGCGGAAGGATATGAAACGCCGCATCTGGATCGCATGGCCGAGGAGGGTCGCAAGTTTACCGACTTCTATGTCAGCCAGGCCGTCTGCTCCGCCTCGCGGGCCAGCCTGCTGACCGGCTGCTACAACGTGCGGGTGGGCATCATGGGGGCGCTGGGGCCAAAGTCGAACATCGGCATTTCCGACAAGGAAATCACACTTGCCGAAATCTGCAAACAAAAGGACTACGCCACCGCCTGCTACGGCAAGTGGCACCTGGGGCATCACAAGAAGTTTCTGCCGATGCAGCACGGCTTCGACGACTACTTTGGCTTGCCGTACTCCAACGACATGTGGCCGTATCATCCCGGCGTGATGCACCTGCCGATGGAACAGCGGCTCAAGCATTGGCCGCACCTGCCGCTGATCGACAAGAATGAAATCGTCAACCCGCAGGTCAGCGGCGAGGACCAAGTGCAACTCACCACGCAATACACCGAACGGGCGGTCGAGTTTATCGAACAAAATAAGGAGCGGCCGTTCTTTCTGTACGTGCCGCACAGTATGGTCCACGTGCCGCTGTATGTGTCGGACAAGTTCAAAGGGAAGAGTGAGCAAGGCCTCTTCGGCGACGTGATGATGGAAGTCGATTGGTCGGTCGGGCAGATTCTCGATACGTTGCGGAAACACAAACTGGAAGAAAACACGCTGGTCGTCTTCACCAGCGACAACGGCCCTTGGCTCAGCTACGGCGACCATGCCGGTTCGGCCGATCCCTTGCGGGAGGGCAAGGGAACCATGTTCGACGGCGGCTGCCGCGTGCCGACCATCATGTGGCAGCCCGGCACGATACCCGCGGGCACGGTCTGCAACGAGCCGGCCATGACGATCGACATCCTGCCGACGGTGGCGGAGTTGATCGGCGCTGAATTGCCGGAACACAAGATCGACGGCCAGAGCATCCTGCCGTTGATGCTGGGCGCCGAAGGCGCCAAGTCGCCGCAGGAGGCGTATTTCTTCTACTACGGTGAAGAACTGCAAGCCGTCCGCATGGGCCAGTGGAAGCTGCACTTCCCGCACGGCTACCGCACACTGGCCGGCCGCAAGGGAGGCACCGGCGGCAAGCCGGTGAACTACTCGCAGGACAAGATTGGCCTGGCGCTGTTCGATCTATGGAAGGACGTCGGCGAACAGCACAACGTGGCGGACGATCATCCCGAGGTGGTCGAGAAGATCAAGCAACTGGCGGATGCGATGCGGGAAGACTTGGGCGACTCGCGAACCGAGGCGAAGGGATCAGGGAAGCGGGCGCCGGGGGCAGCGTATCCGAATGTAGACAAATGATTGCTGAACATTCCCTTGTTGTGCTGGATTGCGATCCGCCGCACGAAAAGCTCAACCGCGGAGACTTGGGAACGGTGGTACACGTCTACAAGGATGGTCAAGGTTACGAGGTTGAGTTCGTCGAGGGCGGCGCACAGACCGTCGCGTTGATTACCGTGGGTGCTGACGATGTGCGGCCCATAGCCGCCGGTGAATTGCTCCATGCCCGCCGAACGGCGTAGATCATGCATGCTGGGACTTCGAGAAACCGCCCAGGCGGTATGCGGCAACGTATCCGATTCGCAGCCCGTACAATATGGCGTTGGGGAATTTGGCCATCATTCTTTTGGTCGCGGCCAAATCATCCTGATCGATTTCATACTCGCCGCTTTCGATGTCCATGACCAAGTACTTGCCCTTGTGTTCGGTTTCGACCTTGGCGCGGATCTCGCGATCGTAGATCGCTTCTCCTCGCTCTGCGATTTCTTCGCGGGTGTATGGCGTGTTTGACATCTGCGGGGATCCTCTGAAAACACCTTCCACATTGAACGGCGGACGTCTTCATTGTATCCTTCGGGTCGAAAGGACTGAAGGGCGAAGTAACGCCGCAAGCCCCAAGGTGACCGCCTGGAGCAGATTGCGTTGCTTCAAGCGGTATGCGACCAAGATTGCAACCATTCGGAGCATGCAACGTGAAACTTCCCGAAAACTTAGACCAAGTTACGCTACACGATCGTCTTGATCCAACCTATTCATATCCGCCGACCACGTTTCTGCCGTTCTGGGAACACGAACTAGGTAACGGCGACATGTTTGGACTGTACTGGCCCATAGGTCGCGAGGCAGATACGCCACTTGTGATCGAGATGTGGCATGACTCTTCGACAATGGCCCCGCATTTCTCTTCGTTTGATCGCTTTCTTGATTACACGAAGGGTATTCCATCCAACGGATTTGTTTCAACGCCGTCACTCTACCAAGATCCCTCCTCACCGATGGCCCTACTTGCCGAGGCGTCAGAGTCCCTCAAAGTAAACGACGTCGTACAATGTGTCTCGCACCTTGAATCAGCGGTAGCAGTTCTCCCCGAGTTTACTTCCGCACTGGGCTTACTCGCGACACAGCATCGTCGCCTCCGCAACAATGATGCAGCCTTGTCAACGGCACTTCGCGCCATTCGCTGTCCTCCGTCCTTCGGACAAATCAATAGTCAACTCTTTCATTGGTTTACCCGTCAGCGTGACGGCGACGAAACGACAAAGAAAGACCCTCTCTGGCAGAATCGAGCTAGGCTCAAGTTTCAGTTTGGTGGAGAAAAACATAACGATGACTACGTTGTTCTCCGTGAAATTATTGATGCCTACATCGCGGACAATCGGCCAATCGAGGCGTTTACACTTTCTCAAACATATGCAGAGTATATGTGTGGTGAAACTGTATCTTTTCGAGAGCGATATGACTTCGACTGCCCAACGTGGGTCAGTTGGCAACTTGAGCAGTGGCATCGAATGACTGGAAGGAGTCGAGACGTTCGAGAGATTATTTAGGCAAACGATGCTGCAATCGCACGATGCGGCCTCGGCAGTACGCCGACGGTTGGCAGCATCGATCACTCGGCCGATAAGAGATATGGTGGCAACTCTACCTGGGACTCACGTCCTTGCCTTTCCCCACATTTCGCTCACGCCCCCAGCCGCCTTGTGCGGCTGGAGCGAGAGTTTGTCGGCTAGCCGGCATGCGGCAACACCTCGCCCCCTGTCCGGCTTGTCCGGCAGGAGCGCAAGTTTGACGGCTACGAAAACTGATTCACCTGCCGCACGCTTTCGGCAGGGGCCTGTAAAGAAGGGCACTACGAGCTAGCCATCCAAACTCGTTCACCTGCCAGCAAGCTGGCAGGGGTCTGAATTGTGGGTAATGACAAGGACTCACGTCCCCGGCTAAGTGCTCTACCGGGACTTGCTTAACCCCAGAAAAGAATCCTTACCGCTTCGCTGTCGGCAGGCGCATGATCACGACTATTCCGAACGCCGCCAACAACGCGATGATCCCAATCGCCAGCAGGCTTCCGCCGGTAAAGAATATCGTCAATCCCACGACGAGGACCACCATTACGATCGCCTGCACCTTCACGTCGATCCGCACGCCGCCGTGGACTTGCCAGTCAGTGAGGATCGGGCCTAGCAGCGGCGAACGCAGCAGCCGCTGGTTCAGCCGGGGCGAGCAGCGCACCAGGAAGTAGCTGGTCAGCAGCAGAAACGGCGTGGCGGGCAGCACCGGCAGAACGGCGCCCAGCGCGCCGAGCGCGAAGAACAACCCGGCGAGCATTAGGAACAACAGCTTGCGGACGCCAGACACCGCGAGACGTTCCCCAGGCGGTTGCTCGAGCCGCTCGACGGGCGGGCGCACTTCGAGACGCCGCGGCCGGCGCGTCTCCGCGACGGTCGGCTTCTCGGGCAGCGGGTGATATCTCTTTTCCAGCATCGTGCTTCTCGCAGACCGTTGGCACACCGTCTCTCTCAATGAAACATACGCCATTGCCGGCCGTCGTCCAAGTGAAATACCGAAGCCTGCGGCGCGCGCCGCGAGCTGATTCAGTCGCTTGAGAGGGCGAAGTCGGCCGCGTTCTTCTCTCCGGCGGCCACCTGTGCGGTCAGGCCGGAGGTCTCGATATTGCCGTATCGGGCCGGGAGGAGAGATTCCGTGCGGATCGGCCCGCTGGTTGCTCCCTCCAGGCCATCCTCCGTGGCCTGGGCGCCGATCGTCTTCACCAGCGAGACGGCCACCCGATGCTCGCCCAGCAAGGCGCCGTCGCCTGGCTCAAACGTCCAAGCCTGGTAGCGGCCGT
>JBGTJT010000534.1:0-11293 GCA_041744995.1 Pirellulales bacterium
CCACGAACCGGCCGCTCTTTTCCGGCGTCGCGCCCGCCGCCAGCCCGGTTTGCTCCATCCGCTGCTGGAGCAGCGCGCGCAAACGGCGATTGTTAGTTTAACCCGTAGCCGGAGGCGCAGGCGGCGTCGGGCAGGGCGCGGTTGAGGAGCAATGGTCCCAGGTTACAAGGAACCTTCTTCTGCAACGGCCTTGGGTGTCGCTTGTGGCCTGGTCGGTGCTCCATGCCTTGTACCGACGCGCGCCTGCGCCTCCGGCTACGGGTTAAACGATTATTCCCCTGACGCGTTGCTGCGGCGGGGCGACTCTGCCGAACTCTGCCCCGGCCTTGCACTCTTCGCGTGCCACTGCTGCCCTCAGCAGTGGATTCTTGCAACACGGCCGGTCCCGCGTGCGGCTCTCGTTCAGCACGAGTCGGCATCCATCCAGACATCATACTTTGTCCGGTACCCGGCCATTGCTGAGGGCAGCAGTGGCACCCGAGCCAGCCATGACAAGCTAGCCGGACGGTTCCGGCGACGCGCCGTCTAGCGGGGGGTGCGTGCAGGCGGTGCGGCCTGTCAATGCTCTCGTATTTGCGGCCCAAGCCTGCACTATCGGCTTGCTTCCGTTTGCTGCTAGAATGCGACGCTTCCTCGCAATCCGCCCGCCCGCATTGGCACACATCCAAGTCACGGACGACTTCATGTCTCGCTGTCGATTCGTTGTTCTGCTCTGCCTGTTGCCGGCATTGGTTGGTTGCCGGATTCCGGCCCTCGCGCCGGCCGCTTCCGAGCCGGGCCGGTTGATCGTCCGCGAGCAGTTGGTGATCGACACCGATTTTGCCTTGCCGGCGGAGCATCGCCTGCTCGACGAGTTGGCGGCGCTGCGGACCCGCATCCATCAGGACCTGGCGCTGCCTGCTTCGGAACGGCCCATTCATGTGCGCGTGTTTGCCACCGAACCGGCCTATCGGGCGTACATGCAGCGAAATTATCCCGCCGTCGCCGGGCGGCGGGCGTTCTTCGTTCGCAGCGATACCGAGCTGGCCGTCTATGCCTGGTGGGGCGACCACATCGCCGAGGACTTGCGCCATGAGGTGACGCACGGTTATCTCCACTCCACGCTGCCCAGCTTGCCGTTGTGGCTGGACGAGGGGCTGGCGGAATACTATGAAACGCCGGCCAGCTTTCGTGGCCGCCACAACGGCCATATTCGCCTGTTGCTCGCCGAGCTGCGCGACGGCCGCTGGCACCCGAACCTCGACCGCTTGCAGCATCTCGACGCCCTGGAGGAGATGCAGCATCTCGAATACGCCGAGTCGTGGCTCTGGACGCACTTCCTGCTGCAAACCACCGAGAGCCGACAGGCGCTGCTGAAGACGTACCTGCAAGACCAAATTCTCGGCAAGCAGGCCGACCAGACGCCGCTGCCGGAGCGGCTCGCAGGCAGCGAATCGGGCGATCTCGGCGCGCAACTGGTGGCCCATCTATTATTGCTGGGCAAGGAATAGCGACTCTGCCTTATTCCAACAGCTTCCGCAGCACCGTTTGCAGGATGCCGCCGTTGCGGTAGTAGTCCAGCTCCACGGGCGTGTCGATGCGGACCTTGGCTTGGAATTCGATTCTGTCGCCGTTGTCGGCCGTGGCGGTGACGGGGAGCAGGACGCCGGGGGCGAGTGTGTGGTCGAGTCCGGCGATGTCGTACGATTCCTCGCCCGTCAGTCCCAGCGATTGCCAGCTTTGGCCGTCGGCGAACTGCAGCGGCAAGATGCCCATGCCCACCAGGTTGCTGCGATGGATTCGCTCGTAACTGGCGGCGATCACGGCGCGAACGCCCAGCAGCAACGTCCCCTTGGCGGCCCAGTCGCGGCTGCTGCCGGTGCCGTATTCAGCGCCGGCGAGCACCAACAACGGTACGCCCGCGGCTTGGTACTTGATGGCCGCGTCGTACACAAACATTTGCTCGCCGCCGGGCAGGTATCGGGTAAAGCCCCCTTCGGTGCCGGGCGCCATTTGATTGCGGATGCGGATGTTGGCGAACGTGCCGCGGGTCATCACCCGATCGTTGCCCCGCCGCGAGCCGTAACTGTTGAAGTCTTTCCGCTCGACGCCATGTTCCATCAGATACTTGCCGGCCGGGCTGTCGGCGGCGATCGAGCCAGCCGGAGAGATATGATCGGTAGTGACGGAATCGCCCAACAGCATCAGCACCCTAGCCCCCGTGATCGGCTGGATCACCTCCGGCTCGCGGCCGATCTCGGTCAAAAACGGCGGCTCCTGGATGTAGGTGCTGTCGGGCTTCCATTCGTAAAGTGCGTCGTCGCCGCTTTCTATGCGATTCCAAACCTCGTTGGAACGGTAGACGTCGTGGTACCGCTGCCGAAACATCTCCGGCTTGACGCTGGTGAGAATCGCCTCGTCGATCTCTTCCTGCGTCGGCCAGACGTCCTTGAGATAGACGTCCTCGCCCGTCGCGCCCTTGCCGAGCGGTTCGGTAATCAGATCGATATCGGTCGTGCCGGCCAAGGCGTAGGCCACCACCAGCGGCGGGCTGGCCAGGTAGTTGGCCTTGACCAGCGGATTCACGCGCCCCTCGAAGTTGCGATTGCCGCTCAGCACGGCCGAGGCAACCAGATCGCCGGCGGTGACCGCCTTGGCGACCGCGTCCGGCAACGGACCGCTGTTGCCGATACAAGTCGTGCAGCCGTAGCCGACCGTGTAGAAGCCGATTGCTTCCAGGTCGTGGTCCAAGCCGGCGGCGGCCAGGTAGTCGGTCACCACGCGGGAGCCGGGCGCAAGGCTCGTCTTCACGTAGGAAGGAACCTTCAGGCCCGCTTGAACCGCCTTGCGGGCCAGCAACCCGGCGGCCAACATCACCGAGGGGTTGCTGGTATTGGTGCAACTGGTGATCGCGGCAATCACGACTGAACCGTGACCGATTTCGGTCGAACTGCCGTTGTTTTCCACCGCCACGCGGCGCTGGATCGCTTGTTCGTCAAGGGCGAAGCCGCGTTCGCTATGCGGCGCCCGCAGCGAGGCCTCGAAGGATTGCTTCATCCGGTCCAGCGGCACGCGGTCTTGGGGGCGCTTCGGCCCGGCCAGACTCGGTCGCACCGTGCCCAGGTCGAGGCACAGCGATTTCGTGTACTTCGGCGTCGGCGCCGCCGGCGTGAAGAAGAGCTGCTGTTCCTTGGTATACCGCTCGACCAGTTGGACCTCGTCGTGGGTCCGCCCGGTGCGACTGAGATAGTTGAGCGTTTCCGCATCGATCGGAAAGAAGCCCATCGTCGCTCCGTACTCGGGCGCCATGTTGGCGATGGTCGCCCGGTCGGCGAGTTTCATGTTCGGCACCCCCTCGCCATGGAATTCCACGAACTTGCCAACGACCCCTTCCTTGCGGAGCATCTCGGTAACGGTCAGCACCAGATCGGTGGCCGTCGCGCCGGGGGGAAGTTTGCCCGTGAATTCAAAACCGACCACCTCGGGCATGAGCATATAGATCGGTTGCCCGAGCATGGCCGCCTCGGCCTCGATGCCGCCGACGCCCCAGCCCAGCACGCCGAGTCCGTTGATCATCGTGGTGTGGCTGTCGGTGCCGACCAGCGTATCGGGAACGGCGATTTTGCCGAGTTCGTCGTCGCGGAGAAAAACACACTTGGCCAAAAACTCCAAGTTCACCTGATGCACGATGCCGACGTTCGGCGGCACGACGCTGAAGTTCTGGAACGCCTTCTGTCCCCAGGCGAGAAACTCATAGCGTTCGCGGTTGCGGTGGAATTCCAAATCGACGTTCAACTGCAACGCATCCGGCGAGGCGAAGTTGTCGACCTGGACCGAGTGATCGACCACCAGTTGCGCGGGAATCAGCGGATTGATCTTCTCGGGGTCGCCCCCCAGGCGCTGCATCGCGCTGCGCATCGCCGCTAGATCGACCACCGCCGGCACGCCGGTAAAGTCTTGCAACACCACCCGGGCCGGCATGAAGGGAATCTCCACCTCCGCCGGCGCCGCGGCGTTGTAGGTTGCCAGATTCCGCACATCCTCTTGCCGCACGACGTAGTCGTCGCAGTTGCGCAGCGCCGCTTCGAGCAACAGCCGCACCGAATAGGGCAGATCGGACAGCTTGCCCAGTCCCTGCTCCTCCAGCCGGGTGAGGCGGTAGAGATCGGCGCGGCCGGCGCCGGTATCGAACGAGTCGCGGGTGCGAAAGACATCTTTGGCAGGGGAACTCATACGGAGACCTTTTCAATCAGGGTCGGGGCTACACTGGCCTGATTTTACCGCATCGATTGCCAGATGTCCTGGGGGGAGCATTCCAGCCCGCAGGCCCCCACAGGGCGGTCGTTAGCGCCGATTCCGCGTATGATTCTTCAAGTCGCGCTGCAGTTTGTCCCGCCGCTTGATGGTTCGTTCCCTCAGAGACTTGGTTTGCTGAAGCTCTTGCTTGGCTGCCACGAGAGTGTTTTGCAGCGAGGTGGCAATCCCCTGGGCGCGGCGCAACTTGCTGGAAGCGTCGGCCTTGTTGGTCAGCAAAATCCTCGCTTGCGACTCGGCCTCGCTGGCCAACGACCGCGCCCCGAGAACCTCGCGTGATATTTGCTGCCAGGCGGCGTCGGAGTGCAAAGCCTTGTCCCGCTCCGTCTCGAAGGCTTTGCGGGCTATCGCGGTGCCGCTGCTCAGACTGCGCAACCTGGCGTTCCCCTCGATCCATCGACGACGCACGTCCTCGACCGCTTTCAACTTATCCGCCGAAGCGAACGCCGCTTGATACTCTTGCTGGTAGGTCGGGTCCGCTTCCACCATTTTCAAGGCCGCCGTGTAGTCCGCCTGCAACCGGTTGTATTCCGCCTCGGCGCGACGCAACGGCGAATCGGACGGCAGGGATTCCAGCACCCTGGTCTCGACTTCTCTCAACTCCGAATTAGCCCGCCGCAGTTGTTCCTTGGCGCTTTCGATGTCGGGCCTGGCGGCAGCGACCACGCCATCCGCCTCGGCCACGCGCTGCTCCATCGCCTGCTGCAAGTTCGCTTCGGTCCGCTTGATTCCCTCTTGCAGGTACTTCTCATGCGCTTGGGCCGACTTGATGGTTCGATCCGCCTGGCGGATTGAATTCCGCAACGCGTTTTCCCGCGCCTTGCGGGCGTCGTTCTTATTGTGCTGGGCCGAAGCCAATGGAAGGATTAAGGCGAACAGTCCAATCACAAGGCAGGTTCGCAGTAAAGGGGCTGAGACGTTCATCGGCGGGCGTCTTTCCGTATCGTCGGAGGAGCTTGAACCGCGGTAGGATGTCGATCGGTGTGGGAAATAACCAGTATACGAAAACTTTCGACCGAGCGTCAAATACAGCAGACCGGCGTTTGGCGGCTCGGGGCTTTAAGAGTCTGCCAGGACAGTTGGAACAGGAGGAAACGAAGAAAACGAAGAATGCAGGCTCTGTTGGCTCTGATCCGCTCTGTTGCCTGAAGAGTCGATTGAAAACTACAGATAAATACACGGTCTCGTACGGTCAGGCGTTGACGCAAGCTGACACAACGAACCAACCCAGGATAAAATAGATGGAACACGCTACACCGTCATCTGTTTTCGGACGAAACTACGATCACTTTGTTTGAGCGAACTGAGGGAAAAAGAGACAACAGAGAATCCCTTTCTTTGTTTTCTCTGTTACCTCCTGTTCAAAATCCTGGTCCCATTCAAGTTGTTACGACTCGCAAAGGCTGCTAAGGGGGGCGGCCTTGCGTATCGAATGGTCGCATTCGATCGCATGGAACCCGCCTGAGTCGGTATGATCGGCACGGCCGTCACGATCCGACCCGCTTCGTTTGACTCTTCCTTCGCCAAGACCTAGAGTTGCTCGCACGCCATTTCATCTACAGCTTTGCGCCCTTGCCGAGCAAGCCATGTCCGACTCGTCCGCCGATGATGTACTTGCCACCCTTGCCGGCCGGCTCGCCGCGGGCGGCGTCGGGCTGAAATCGCTCGACGCCACACGCCCGCGACATGAACCGGACGGGGACGATCGAGTCGATCCTTCTGACGCCGACGCCGACGAGGACGACGAGGAACTGAAGTCGCTGTTGGCCCGCCTTAACGGCGTCGCGGCGCCGGAACCGAAATCGCCGGACCGGGGCGAATTCATTCCCCTGGCGCCGACCACGTTGACGGCCGCCAAACTGACCGACAGCGAAGTCGAAGCGCTCATCCTCAAGTACCTGCTCTCGCGCGGCGACGCCACCGGCCGCGACATCGCCGATCAGGTGAAACTGCCGTTTCTGTTGATCGAGGAACTGCTGGCGCGGATGAAACGCGATCAGTTGGTCGTTCACAAAGCCTCCGCGCAGATGAACGACTACCTTTATCAAATGACCGATCACGGGCGGGAACGCTCGCGTCGATACTCGGAACATTGCACCTACTTCGGCGCCGCGCCGGTCGACTTGAAAGACTATATCGACAGCGTCCGCCGGCAATCCCTCAACGACCAACATCCCACGCAGGAGGATCTCGAGCGGGCGTTCGAGGACTTGCTGATCGATAAGACGATGCTCAATCGGCTGGGACCGGCCATTAACTCCGGACGCGGGCTGTTCCTATTCGGGGCGCCGGGCAACGGCAAGACGAGTATTGCCGAGCGCGTCACGGGCGCTTTCGGCAAGTACATCTGGATTCCGCGGGCCATCGGGGTCGACGGCGAGATCATTCGCCTCTACGACCCGAGCAACCACGAGTTGGCGCCGGAGGAACGCTCCACGGGATTGCTGCACGATGGAGAAGTCGACAATCGCTGGGTCCGCATCCGGCGGCCGACGATTGTCGTAGGCGGTGAATTGACGATGGAGAATCTGGAGATCACGCTCAACACGGCGACCGGCATCAGCGAAGCGCCGATGCAAATGAAGAGCAATTGCGGCACGCTGGTGATCGACGACTTCGGCCGCCAGCGGATGAGTACCGACGAGTTGCTCAACCGCTGGATCGTGCCGCTGGAAAAACGCTACGACTTTCTCAACCTGGCCAGCGGCAAGAAGATTCAGGTGCCGTTCGATCAGTTGATCGTGTTTTCGACGAACCTGGAACCGCGCGACCTGGTCGACGAGGCGTTCCTGCGGCGGATTCCGTACAAGATCGAAGCGGCCGATCCGTCGGAAGAAAACTTCCGCAAGCTGTTCGAGATCATGGCCCCGATCGTACAGGTCGAGTTCAGCCAACCGGCGCTCGATTACCTAATCGAAACCCACTACCGCCAGGCAAACCGCCCCTTCCGCTGCTGCCATCCGCGCGACCTGTTACTACAGATACGCAACTTCTGCCTCTACCAAAAACAACCGCCCCGCATGTCGGAAGAACTGTGCGACTTCGCCGTGGAAAACTACTTCGCGGTGATGTAGCGGGGGGAGGCTTGAGGCTTGAGGCTTGAGCTGATGGTGTCGCCGTTGCCGTCGGTTTCCTCGATCAGCCGGTGGAGGTTGTCATACACGAACGTGCTGGTCAGATCGTCAGGATCGTCCATCGGGCGGCTGGGGTCGTCGTCCTCGTAGCCCAGCACCCGGATTTCGCTAACCGCGCGGCCGTAGAGGTCGTAGGCGGTCAGCATGATGGGCGACCGCTGCGGCCCGGCGCCGTCGGGATCGGGATATTCCACGCGGACCACGCGGCCAGCGTCGTCATAGACGTATTTTGTGGTGCGGCCCAGCGCATCGGTCTGCTCGATCGGCTGGGCGGCAACCCGTATCATTTATCTTGCCTAGTATATGCGCCTGTCCCCTTTAGCATCACTACGCCGCCAGTATCACAGCCGGCCTGATGGTGCATCAGTTCACGCGTTGGCTGCGCGGCATACCCGTCGACAGCGACACGATGATCAACCTGCTGGCTGGCGAATGGACGTTGGCTGCCACTTGAATCGATGCAAGGCATTCTCCGGCCGCCTGCGGGCGGCCGGGGTGCTTTTCTTTTATCTATCAGAGAACCTACGCAGCACGGTTGACACAGCACGGCTGCTTGGTGCCGGCGGGCTGTTTCGTCTCGGCGTCTCGCAGCCGTAGTTCCCGCCGCCACCCGTAGAACGACGGCTCGCTCATGCCTTCGCGCCGGCAAAACGCCCGAACACCCAAGCCGCTGGCATCAAACTTCTTCAGCACCTGCCGCCAAAACCGCTCCCGCTCGATACTCCGCGCAACCTTGGCCATCGCAACCTCCGTCAGACCCGAGGAAAGAAAACCTCCAGCCTAACCGAGTCGTCAAGGTGCGGTTTACCGGACGCTTACGCCCGTGTAGCGGTAGGTGCCATAACCGGCGGCGCCCGCCAAGCCGAAGGCCACGCCCGTCTGCCGGGTCGCATGCCAGCCTGCCGTTTTCCATGCGCCTGTCTTCGCCAGCACGCGGTAGTAGTCGTCGATGCCGGCCCCAATTAATCCGCCTGCCAACCCGCCAATCTGAAATCCCTGGCTGAAGAAGTCACTACCGCTTACCCTCTCAATACTGCCGCGAATTACAGGATTAAGCGAATCGACTCACGAAATGCTGGAACAACGAAAGACGATTGCCGAACGGATCGGTTACACAGGCCCCACCACCATAAGGCAGCCACTCTATTTCTTGCTCAATAGTGACGCCTCTTGACAAAAGATCGGCCTGCTTCGACTTAATGTCTTCAACAGGAAGGGTGATTAACACTTCATCCCCGCCTTGTCCGCCAACTAGCGAAGCACTTCGAGGTGTTGATGGAGCCTTCACGTGAATCATGAACTTATCAACGAAATCCTTCAATGCGATGCACACGTACCGAGATGTCTCTGATGTTTGTGTGTCCGCAACTACAACGAATAGCTCCAGCTTCTCAACATAGAAATCTAACGCTGCTTCGTAATCATCAACTAGCAGTGTAAATAGAACTCCATTCTGCTTCACCTTAAGACCTCCTTTAACCAGGATTGGCAAAAATTCGGATGCCGCCCAGTTGCTGTATCTCTTCGACCTCGGCCGAATACCACTTACTATAGGTGGGGCGTGCGTCTCCGCCAATGTCCATAAACGTATAGCCTCGCTCATGAAGGCGTCGGATCAGATAGCGATTAAACTCAATCGAGACGGCTTCATCCGCTGCGCAGAAGGTACGGGGTCAGACCTTGTTTTTTGTTTCTCGATGAGTAGGGGCCAATCGCTTTGTTCGACTTGGGCCGCACAGTTAAACTTTGCGCTGCCCTTGCCCTCCTGTGGGCGTCATCGTCAACGAGCGGCCAGTGCGTACTGCCAACGGATTATCCATTATGAAACCGTCAAAACCACACCGCAAGCGAGGCAAGCACTACGAACGAGTGGAATCGCTTATAAGCAAAGAACGCTTCATCCTCTCCAGCGTGTACGGGGAAGCAGTAGATGAACAACATTAATGGCCGAAAGCGGTTGTTGGGACACTTGGTTATGCTGGGCGATTCTCGTGTTGCCTACGGACGCTGGCAGCGTCCGCAACGAACTGGCAGCGTCCGCCACGGGTGGTTTCAGTTCTGTTGCGCGGAGCGGCTCGTGGCGGAGGTAAACTTTGCGTTGCTCGTCGGCGGCGAGCGCTTGTTGTTTGTTGCCGTTGATCAAATGCCCGTCAACCGCTTTGTCGGCCGCGGCCAGCGCCGAGTCGAATTCGCCCTGTTCCGCGTAGGCCGCCGCCAGCACTTCGTGGTACACGGGGTCGACGCGACGGCTGTTTCGCTCGCGGGCTTCCTGTTCCGCGAACCGCATCGCCAGGCGGGCATAATAGACTGCTTGCTCGCCGTCGCGAATATGGTCCTCCGGACAGGTCGCCAGTAGCCACGCCAACTGGGCCGCCACTTGCGGCCATTGCGGATTCAATTGCAACGCCCGACGCAGCTCGACAACGGCCTCGTCGTACCGCAGTCGTGCCGCGAGATTCGCTCCGCTGCGGGCGTGCGACCGCAGCAGCGGCTCGCCCATCCACACCGGCTCCACCGTGGGTAATTCGTTCGCGCTGCCGCTGAGTCCATACTGCAACCGGAGAAATTGATGTAGGTTCACCGCGTCGGCGCCGCCGTAAACTGTTCCCTGGTCGCAGAACACCGCGGGCAGCGAGGCAAGCTTCAACTCGGCGGCCAGGCGGATATCCGCGGCGGTTCGTTCCCAGGCGGCCCAGCAGCACCAGATGGCCCGTCGAGGCGGCGCTAGCGGTCCACAGGGCCAGCATCAGGGCGAATGGAAACGGGGTCGGGTCTCTTTGTTGTGCTCTGATTGCGGATTGCGAGTTGGTTCGCGCGACTGACCGACATGAAAGCCTTTACCGGGGCCTAGTGCGGAGGCCCCCAAACGAGCAACACCCTGATTGACAGCGGCCGACTTAGCAGTTAGCTTTCATTATAGAACGTACTTCAATAGACTGTTTCAATGCCTCACAACTACCTCCAATTCGTAGCAACCGATCCCGTCCGCGGCGCCGTGGGCGTGGCGATTGCTATTATTGGCATGATTATTATCCCCGCCGGAGGGCACTAGGGAGCATTTCGACAACTTGACGAATGACCGCCCTGGAGCCTGACTGAGGTTTCAGGGTTTTTTTGTTTTTATAGAATAGAGCGATCAGCATTCAGCGATCAGCGATCAGCGAAGGAGGAAGCAGCGGCCATTTTTTGGTGATGCACGGCAGGCCAGGACCGCTCTGGTGTTTCTGGCTGACCGCTGATCGCTGAAAGCAGACTGCTCAATAACATGCGACGCATCGAAATCTACGACACCACGCTTCGCGACGGCAGCCAAGGTGAAGGCGTGAATTTTTCCTTGGCCGACAAGCTCGAAATCACCGAGCGGCTGGATGCGATCGGCGTCGACTACGTAGAAGGAGGCTATCCGCTCTCGAACGAGAAGGACGCCGCCTACTTTCGCGAAGTGCAGAAGCTGCCGCTCAAGAAGGCCAAGGTGTGCGCCTTCGGCATGACGCGCCGCAAGGGAATCACCGCGGCGGAGGATCCCGGCATGAAAGCGCTGCTGGCCAGCGGCGCGCCGGTGCTCACCATCGTCGGCAAGACGCACGACTTTCACGCCACCGAGGTGCTGCGGGTATCGCTGGAAGAGAACGTGGCCATGATTCGCGATACGGTCCGTTACCTGGTCAGCCAAGGCCGCGAGGTGATCTACGACGCCGAGCACTTCTTCGACGGCTGGAAATCGAATCCCGAGTACGCCAAGCAGACGATTCAGGCCGCCGCCGAGGCGGGCGCGCGGATGATCGTGATGTGCGACACCAACGGCGGCAGCATGCCGGAGGAAATCGCCGAGTTCACCCGGCAGACCGCCGCGGCGGTCAACGTGC
>JBGTJT010000535.1:0-3895 GCA_041744995.1 Pirellulales bacterium
CTGGCTCACGCAGAAGCTGATCGCCGAGCTTTATGGCGTGACAGTCCCGACTGTAAATGAGCATTTGGCGGGGATTTACAAAGAGAGCGAGTTAGACGCAGGGGCAACTATTCGGAATTTCCGAATAGTTCAACGCGAAGGCACCCGCGACGTCTCCCGTAGCGTCGAGCACTACTCACTCGACGCCATCCTCGCTGTCGGCTACCGCGTTCGCTCGGCCCGTGGCACCGCCTTCCGTCAATGGGCGACGGCCCGTCTCTCTGAACTTCTCGTCAAGGGGTTCACCATGGACGACGAGCGGATCAAGGCGGGCCGCACGCTCGGTGCTGATTACTTCGACGAACTGCTGGCCCGCATCCGCGACATCCGCTCGTCCGAGCGCCTGTTCTACCAGAAGATCACCGACATCTACGCCACCAGCATCGACTACGACCCGTCCGACGACGCCTCCAAAGTTTTCTTCCAGACTGTGCAGAACAAGATGCACTGGGCCGCTCACGGTCACACCGCCGCCGAGGTGATCGCGGCTCGCGCCGACGCGGCCAAGCCTCACATGGGACTGACGAACTGGAAGAACGCCCCCACCGGCCCGGTGCGAAAGCCCGATGTCGCCATCGCCAAGAACTACCTCAACGAAGACGAACTCAAAGCCCTGAACCTGATCGTCTCGGCCTACCTCGACTTCGCCGAATTGCAGGCCACCAGCCGCCGACCGATGCACATGCGCGACTGGATCGCCAAGCTGGACGACTTTCTGCACCTCTCCGAGCGCAACATCCTGACCCACGCCGGCAAGATCTCTCACGAAACCGCCCGGCTGAAGGCCGAGGCCGAATACGACACGTTCCGCGCCACCCAAGCCGCGCTTCCTCAACCGGTCGACCAACACTTCGCCGACGCCGTTGATGAGCTGAAGAAGATCGAAGACAAATTGAAACCGCCAGCGAAGAAGTCGCCCAAGCGCCCCAAACGTCGCAAGGAGGGGGACGAATGATGCTCGCCCTCGTCTGCTTCCTCGCGTTTTCTCCCGGCTTCGCCAAGCCGGCGACGATCGACGAGATCGCCAGGCACGGCCACGTCCTCACCCCCGGCCGCTACGTCGGCGCCGAAGACATTGAAGAAGACGCCGAACCGTTTGTCGAGAAGTACCCGCGACTCGTGGCGGAGGTGGAGGAGTGCTTTGTTGAAGGCGAGCGACTCGCCGCAATCGTTCGTGAGAAGCTAGGCCTCGTAACGGAAAATGGAGCCTGAGAGCTTGGAGATTTCACTCTTACAACTTGCTCCGCCGACATGGACACGCACGACGCTAGGTGAGATCGTCGCGCGCGGAGGCGGGAGCATACAGACGGGACCGTTTGGCAGTCAGTTGCACGCGTCGGACTACGTACCCGAGGGTGTTCCGTCGATCATGCCCGTCAACATTGGCGATAACCGCCTAATTCGAAACGGCATCGCCTGCATCAGAGAGTCAGACGCTCAACGCCTCTCCAAGCACATCGTCCGTACGGGCGACATCATTTACAGTCGACGCGGAGACGTTAAACGACGCGCAATAGTCCGTGAGACGGAGGACGGTTGGTTTTGCGGTACGGGATGCCTCAAGGTGCGGCTGGGCCACGGGGTGGTCGTCCCTGAGTTCGCCGCCTTTTATTTGGGACATCCGGAAGTTCGCTCATGGATCGTGCGCCACGCCGTTGGAATTACGATGCCGAACCTCAATACTTCGATCATGGAGTCGGTGCCGTTTCTACTACCGCCTCTCGATGAGCAGCAGGCAATCGCCGAGACGTTGCAGTCCCTGGACGACAAGATCGAGCAGAATCGTCGGACGGGGGCGAAGTTGGAGGATTTGGCGCGTGCGGTGTTCAAGGCGTGGTTCGTGGACTTCGAGCCGGTGAAGGCCAAGGCCGCCGGCGCGACCGCCTTCCCCGGCATGCCAAGCGAAACCTTCGCCGCCCTGCCTACGCAGTTCGTCGACTCTGAACTTGGGCAAGTGCCGGAGGGGTGGGAGGTGAAAGCACTCGGGTCGTTGGGTACGGTCGGCCGAGGTTCGTCCCCGCGACCAATCAACAATTTCATGGGCGGCAGCGTCCCTTGGTTGAAGATCGCCGATGCGACAGCATCGACTGGCCCCTTCATTTACAAAACCAAAGAGTTCGTAACCGAGTCTGGCGCGACGAAGAGCGTCGCGGTCGCGCCTGGCGACCTGATCTTGTCGAATTCTGCATCATGTGGCATCCCGATGTTCGTAGGCTTGCATGGGTGTATTCACGACGGTTGGTTGCACTTTCGAAATCTGACACAGATTTCGAAAGGTTGGCTATATCACTTCATGAAATGGAAGTCCGAGCACCTTATCCACATTGCAGATGGTTCGGTTCAGAAGAATCTTAACACAAGGCTAATCAATGACTTGCAGCTAGTCGTGCCTCCGACACAAATTCACAAGGCGTTCGCCGAAATGAACGATGCAGTGTTTTTGAAGATCGACGCGATTGGTCGCGAATCCGGCAAGCTCGCCGCGCTGCGCGATTATCTCCTGCCGCGGCTGCTGAGCGGACGGGTGCGGGTGGCTGGAAGTGATAACTTGACTTACGATGGCGAATCAAGTGAATTAAACGAGTTCAAGGAACAGGCATTTCCATCATGATTGAAAAAATCGCCATTCGCTCGTTCAAGTCTATCGAGAACCTCGAATTGGAACTTGGCCGACTGAATGTGTTCGTCGGTGCCAATGGGTCGGGAAAGAGCAATATCCTGGAGGGAATCGGCGTATTGGCCGCAGCAGCAGACGGGAAAGTAACCGACCAAACGTTGTTACAGCGTGGAGTGCGACCGGGCGTCCCAAGCCTCTATAAATCCGCTTTTCCATCCAGCGGGAGACGTCAGGCCGCGCATATCTGGTTCAGTGGGGCTTCCGTCAATTCCAGCTATTCGGTCTCGCTCAACAATCCGTTGAACGATCCTTCCCCATCATGGCTTTACAAGCACGAAGCGTGGTTGCGCGGAACCGAAAAATTGGCAAGCCGCGGCCCGAACATGCGACAGGCGGCGAATAAGGAAGTGGGGCTGGCCGCGCTTAAAGCGGTGGAACTAGAGCCAGGGGACGATGCACTGGCAATGTTGCGGCGATTGCAGAGCTACGTAATCTATTCGCCGACCACACCCGTTCTGAGGGGCATCAGCCCGGAAACGCAGCCTCGTGAGCCGCTGGGGCTATCAGGCGGTGGATTGCCCGAAGCCGTTCATTTCATGCTTTTGAAACAGAAATCCGAAGAGCGATTTAGGGATATCTGTCAGGAAGCGTTGGGGCTGATCTCTTGGGCAAAGAGTTATGGATCAGCACCTTCAGCGTCTATGCCACTGTCTCCGGCAGCGAGCGCTTCGAGTCGTGTCATCCGCTTCACTGACCGCTATATGACTGAAGGGCGGAACAAGCTGTCCGGGTACGATGCGAGCGAGGGTGCGCTTTATGTCCTGTTCATGGCGGTGCTCGCGGCTCACCCACAGTCGCCCGAACTGCTTGCGATCGACAACGCCGATCACGGACTAAACCCCGGACTGGCGAAGCGCCTGATGACGGCGTTTTCCGACTGGATCCTTTCCGATGCGGAAACGTGTCGCCAGATTCTGATCACAAGCCATAACCCCGCCGTTCTGGACGGCTTACCGCTACAGAATGACGCCGTTCGCCTGTTCACCGTCGATCGCGACAACGTTGGCCGGACGGTCGTGAATCGTGTAGTGGTCGACGAGAAGCTGCTCGCGATGGCCAATCAGGGTTGGACTTTGTCGCGCCTGTGGATGAACAAGCTGATTGGGGGCATGCCAGATGTCTAAGGCCGTTCGGATCGCACTCGTAGCAGAGGGCGTAACGGATTTTGAGGTGGTGTAC
>JBGTJT010000536.1:0-5988 GCA_041744995.1 Pirellulales bacterium
CTCGGCCCGAGCCGCGATCGGCGCCTCCCCGTGGCGGCGAGCCGGGTCCGACTTCGCCGAACGGCGGCGAGCCGGGGTTCATCGGACCGATTGGATACGATGTGGAACGTTAGTGCGGGTCGTGCGAAGACGGCGTCGGCCGCGACGGCACGGTCCGTCGACGGGCCGCCAAGTGGAACCGGGTATTTGGCAACTTCGAAATGAAGAATGTATTACGACTGGCGATCGTCGATCCCAAGGACGTCACGCGCGAAGCGCTGAAGACGTTGTTGCTGGGGATGGACCAGGTGTGGCTCGAGGCCGAGTGTTCGCGCTACGAGTTCTTCACCGACGTCGTTTCGCAGACCAAGCCCGACATCGGCGTCGTCGCGCTCGACGCCGAGCCGGAGCGGGGACTGGAGCTGGTGGCGGAACTGCATCAGTCGGCGCCCCAGTGCAGCATTCTCGTGCTCAGCTCGTCGACCGATGGCAATTTGATCCTCAGGGCGATGCGGTCCGGCGCCAAGGAGTTCCTGTCTCAGCCGGTCAAACTGCCCGACCTGGTCGACGCCTTGCAGCGAATCGGCAATCGCTCGACGGCGGTGGGGGAAAGCAAGCCTCGCAGCTCGACGGTCATCGCGGTCGCCGGTTCGACCGGCGGCGTCGGCACCACCAGCCTGTCGGTCAATCTCGGCTGCGCGTTGGCGGCCGACGAGACAAACTCGGTGGTGTTGGTCGATCTCGATCTGTCGCTGGGCGACGCCGACGTGTTTCTCGACACCATCCCCGATTACACGCTCGTCGATGTGGCGCAAAACGCCACGCGCATGGATTTCACGTTGCTGAAGCGGTCGCTGACCAAGCATTCCTCCGGCCTCTTCCTGTTGCCGCGGCCGGTGCAACTGGAAGACGTCGGCGCGATCTCAACCGACGACCTGCGCAAGGTCATCGGCCTGCTGAAGGCGTCGTTCACGCATGTGATCCTCGACATCTCCAAAAGCTACGGGGCGATGGATCACGTGGCCCTGGAGATGGCCGACCAGATCTTGCTGATCACGCAGCTCGATCTTCCTTGTTTGCGCAACGTCGTGCGGCTGATGATGAGCTTTGGCGAGATCGAGGGCATGGCCGACAAGGTCAAGATCATCGTGAACCGGGTCGGCCTCGACAACGGCCAGATCAGCCTCAAAAAGGCACAAGAAACCATCGGCCGCGAAATCTTTTGGCAAGTCCCCAACGACTACCGCGTGATGGTCGAGGTCCGCAACAACGGCGTGCCGCTGCTCGAGCAGGCGCCCAAGGCGCAAATCACCCAATCAATCCAAAAGCTGGCCGCCGCCATCAACGGCGACGACCATGTCTTGAAAGCAGGCGAAGGCAGCAAAAGCGGACTCAGCCGCTGGTTCCAGAAGGTAACCCGCAACTAGAGGTATACTGGGCAATTTAGGTTTAGTGGCTCGCTTTCCCGCAGCCGTACTCGCCGCGCACGGCCTTGAACACGCTGCCGACCGAGGCGACCTTGCGAAGCTCCTCGTCCAATGCCGCCTCGAATCCTCCCAGGCCAACCGCAAACGCATCGAGGCTGTTCCGCGGCACGGTCCCGCGGCGCAAGGCGTCGACGATTTCCTGTCGGCGTTGGGGGCTAATTGTCATCACTTCATTCCCGACTTCATATCCGCAAGGGGCAACAGCAGGTTATCCGCCATGCACGCACCCCATTCAAATTAGGTCAAACTGTTTCAGCAGCAGATCGCGATTCAATTCGATCGTGTCCGACGTATCGTCCCGCCGAAGCACATCGTATCCATCGACGTTCAGGACGCGTTCCGCCTTAGCAAGCAGGCCAGGGAGTCGCATAGCTGGGCACTCCACCAGCCGCAAGGCCATGTCGACACGTTCGAGCCTTCTTGTTTCCTGGGCTGACTGATCGTGCCGGCCGACTTGCTAACGGGCCTCGATCAAACCCTCCAGCCGATCCCACGAGCCGCGCTGCAGGACGTCGGACAGCGCCTCGCCCACCCGAGCCAACCGTTGATCGAATCCCAGCGGCGATGTATCGCTGAGATGCGCCAGCGCGTCGGCTTGGATGTCGCGGAGGATTTCGTCAGCTCGCTGGATCGTCTGTCGATAGGTTTTCAACTCGGCGGACCGCAGGCCGCGAACGACTCCCGTAGCGGCGATGCTCCAGCGCTGCATCTGTTCGGCGTCAGGCGACTTGCCGCCGAGAAAACGCTCCTCCAATTTGCCGGCGGCCTTTTCCAACTGGCCGATTGCCGCGGGGTGATACGCCACGCCGGCAACCAGGCCAATGGGCACGGCGTCGGGACGGTCGAGGCGCTCGACGCAATGCAGCAACATTTCGGCAACAGGGCCAGCCTTCTCGGTGAGCCAACTCGCCGCTCCAAGGCAGAAAGGCTCCGGGCAGCCTCGAAACCGGCTCGTTGCTTCAGCGTCCAGCGACCACCTCAATAGCGACGTCAGATCGGGGGATTCCGCTCGTAGGCCAATCGCCTGCTTCAGCAGCAACGGCCAGACGGTCTCAGCATCCAAGAACCCGCCCCGGGCCGCCGGGTAGCCTGCCCGGGGAATCAGTTCCAGCAGCGACTCGGCGATCCAGGCATGCTTGGTCAACCGCGGATCGACCGCACGGGCCTCAAACAGCGAACACACAATCTGCCACGGGTCGATCTGGAACAAACGGCGTTTAGCCAAGCGCAATAAAACGTCGTCGCCGAGATCCTGCTCCTCCAGATTCGTGATCAGCACCTTCGTGATCTGCTCATCCGTCGGTTCCCGGAGCGCTAGACGGAAAGCCAGGGGCGAGTCGCATTGATGGATCGAGTAGCCAAGGTCACCATCGTGTTCGATTGCCTCGCCGGTCCACCGCCCGGGCGAACGGATGCCGATCACCTTGGCTTGCGGCACCCTTTGGCGAACGGCCGCGACCTGGGCCTTGATCTGGCTGAAGGAAGGAGCGGTTAGCGTCGTCATGCTTCACCTCCTTCTTCGATCACCCAGCTTACATTCACGCGCACCGACTGACCCGATTTGAGTGTGCTGTCGAGGTCAGCGAGTGCGTCCTTGGCGGCTGGCAGCGTGAGATCCTGCTTGGAATCCTGTCCGACAATCCGCTTCTCTTTCTTGGCCGGGGGCTCAATCGGTGCCGGCGTGATAGCCGGTTTCTGCGGCTTCACCTCGACCAGCTTCTCCAGCAGTCGCATCGCCTGGGCTTGGGCAGACCTCAATGCGGGAGCCAACTCCAGGACATGCTCGTCGCTGGAGAGCGCCTGTTGCAGTTCCGCCAGAATCGCATGGGCGGTGCTCTGGTGTTCGTCGGGCAGCTTGCGGATCAGCTCAAACGTCTGCCAGCCTGCCGTGTCGAGATTACCCTCCAGCTCCGCGGCCTTCCCGACACACTCGCCCATCGCCGTCTCGCTCGTCTCGATAGATGCCGAGGCCAGGGTCTTCACGATCGCGCTCGGCTCGGCGGTGCTCAGCTTGTCTACAAGTCCTTGCGCGGCGGCTGCGGTCTTCAGGCGATCGGTGGTCGCAGGCGCCAGCCCCATTTCCGTCATCCGCTGCCGGAGACGTTGGGCGTACGCCTGGCACGCGCGCCGCGTCTCGCTGGCCTTCTTTTGGCACTCGCTGGACAGGGTGTTGACATTGCCGGCGCTGAGCAGCTTCAGACCCGCCACCCCCAAGATGCTGCCGGCCCGCTTCAGCGCAACTTCCCAATCGGCCGCTTCGGGGAGTTTATCCCTCCGCAGTTCGCACACATCCGGAACAGCGGATAACGTCGCATCGTAGGGAGCACTATGCAGGTACAGCGTCTGGCTCGTCTGGGCGGCGTAAATCAAGATCACCAGATTCTGGGCATCCTTGGGCAGCCCCATCGGCTTGGGATCGTCAATCCATTTCCGCAATTGCCCGACCGTCATGCCGCTGCCCGTTTCGGCAGCTTTCCTGCCGAAGTGCGTCTTCCAGTGCTGGCCCAACAGGAAGTGCGTGGCGTCGATGCCCATTTCGCCCAGCAGCAAGGGGGCCGCGATCTGCCGCACCAGCGGCCGTTTGGTTTTTTCGATCGCCAGCCGACCGTCCGCGATTTGAGTCGCCGGGAAAACCTCTTCGTAGACCTTCTTCAACGTGTGGGATTTGACCTCCGCCTCAAAGTGCGGCGCCGCGGGGAACTCGTGTTCCAGGGCTTGGCTTAGCAAGTGCTGCATCGCGCCGGCGAGGTTCGCGGCCAACTAAGCCGTAGTAGAGCGCCGGATACTTTTCAGAAAGCCGAACAAACTCGGCACGTAAAGATTCGCTGTTTATCGCTGTTGCACCCTTGTAATGCAACGCCCTGAGAAGTGAAAAGCAGCACGGTCAGCCGTTCAAGGCGACGGTTTTCGGTGGCCTACCTAGACCGTGCTGCACACAATTCTAATCCATCCTCATCCGGTGGCGAGTGCAACCCGTTCAGCAAGTGCCGAATCCCGCTCGGCATAAATTTGCGTCACGTCCGCCTTCGCGTGCCCGAGGCTTACTTGCGCCGCTTCCAATCCGAACAGCTTGCGGACCTCAGTAGCTTTGCTATGACGCAGGCGATTCGGGGACCACTTCTCGAGCGCCGGCTGCTCGTCCTTCTTCCGGTCGCGGTTCGCCAGGTCGATGCCCCGATTGACGGCGCGAGCGTAGGAATCCTTCGTGTAGCACGTCCCCACGGCTCGCTTGGGAGTCCGCTTGCGATTGGTGCCAGGACGATTGCCGCAGGACAAGGGGGTCCGTCTGCTGGCGTGCTGCTCCGCCCTACGCTGCTTCTCGCTGTCGGCAGGGGAGAAGCAATTCTCAGTCTCACCACGCAACAGATATGGGCGGAGAATCTCTTGACCTTGGGGGCCGATGTAGATGGTCCGCTGGCGTCCATGATGTTCGGTCTTGTGCTCGGCAGGAACGTACTTCCAGACCTTGCCGGACCGGTCTATATCGACCGGACGCATGGAGCATACTTCCCCAGGTCTTGCACCGGTCAATCGCTGGAAGCGGACCATGTCAGCAACTACAGGCGGCAGGAATGGCAGGGTGTCGTCGACGACGGCATCGTCGACCGGCATGACCGGCTTGGATTCCTTCGCGGTGGTCCTGCCCTTGCGGAGTCCATCGACGGTCTTGAGATTTTCCAGCACGCTGCCGGGGACCATCTCCGCCGCCGCTGCCCACATGAACATTCGCTTGATGCGACCGGCTTGGGTGTTGATATGGTTTCTGCCCCAATTCCGAGTGAGCATCTTTTCTCGGCAGGCTTTCAGCGCCAACGGCCCGAAGTCCGTCGCCGGGTGCCGTCCGTAGAGTTCGCGGACAATCTTCAAGACCTCGGTGACGTGAACCACTTCCGGGGTCTGCTTCCCATTCTTGACGTAGTACGCCTTGCAATGCTTCAAGTAGGCGGCGCAGATCTCGACCACGGTGATTGAGGCGGCTTCGTCCGCTTGCTGAGGGAGGCGGCGTCCATTCGCCAGCCACTCATTGACAATACGGTCGTACTCGACCCTGGAGGCTCTGGTGCCGTGTGGCCCCAAATAGAAGTCACGCCCCTCGATAGAGACAACAGCTTGTCCGCTGGCGCGATGTTTGGCGTATCTCGGAACAGCAATTACTAGCTTCGGCATGGCGAAGGCTCCTTGTTGGGCGCAAAACCGTATGTACGGGTTTGCGCTTCTCAGAAACCGCCGCACTAGCAACCGATGCTAGGTGAGTAAGTCCTACTCTCAGCGTAATTTACAACTAGTGGAGCCGAAGGGAATCGCTAATCGAACCGGTGCCATCCTAGAGAATGTCTCTGTATCTCATTTGATAATAACATCGTACTTTCCGCACTAACTCATTTCAATTTCTCTGAATTTCCGGGCGGCGTCGAGGCGGGTTGGCTTGAGGGCGCGAGGCTTTTGTTTTTCTCCGTGGTGCGGTCGACGAAGTGTTTCGTGCGCTGCCACATTGTGTCGCGTTGCGCGCCGGAGGCAAGTT
>JBGTJT010000537.1:0-2647 GCA_041744995.1 Pirellulales bacterium
ATCTTGCCCAGTAAACGACGCAACGAACCATCTGGCACTGTTTTCATGATTTCCTCTTTTACTTGTTCAGGCTGGGATATTGTCTACTTCGGGGAATTTTGCCCGGCGACTGGTTGAACCGGGTTCGATACGTCTTCGCCACCAATCTGGAATGGCCTGCTGAGCCGCCGTGCTTCATCCATCCGTTGCCTGATACGAACATCGGCCAGGCTGTTTTCCGACTGCGTGGAGGCAACGTCATACCAATGGAGGGCCCGCCGCTTCATGGCGGCGCTCTCCGATGCCGGCTTTCCTTCGGCCAAGTCCCACCAGAAATCCCCCGCTTGGGCGCATTCTGCCGAACTGGAACTTGCGGCCAGATCGAGCTTGGCCGCTTGCGCCAGGCTGTAGTCGACGCCCTGGGAAAGATGCGGCAACCCTCGCGGCCAATCGTCGACCACGAAGCACAGCCAGCGTCCAACGACCGTGTGCGCCGCCGGATCGGCGGGGTTTGCTCGTAGTGACGAAAGTGCATTCCGGTAAACGCTGTGCTGCGAGTTAAGCGTCCGAGTGTAATTCGACAGCAATCTGGCATTGGCTCGCAGATGGCCCGCCTGGGGGTGATTCCCGATCTCCATCGCCAAATTTCCGGCATCCGCACCCCGTTCGAAGCGGCCGGCAGCCAAGGCTTCGGATATTAAAGAACGACATCCGTTCAACAACGGGTTCAACATCGAACTCGGTACCAAGCCTTGGTGCAGCGCCTGCACCACAGCAAACTTGCGCTGCCAAGCATCGAGTTCGAATCGTACGGCCGCTTCATCCACCGCCAGCAACGCAAGTTCGATGTTCTTGTCGTCGACAGCCCGTTCTGCTGCGACCTCGAACAGCCGGTAGCGGACGGCCGGGGCGACTTTAGCCGACTTTGCCAGGTCCAGCAGTTCCTTGGCCGATCGTTGGCGTCCGTCATGTTTCAACAGGTCACTGTTTTCCGAAGTCAGTACAATCTCCGCTGCCCGTAATTCTTCATCCGTGGGCAAAGGCAAGCGGGAGGGTTGGGCCGTTCCTGGCTTCTCCTTCGATTCTGGTTGTTGCTGAGCGGTCGCCGCAGCGAATACATCACCTTCCTGCACGCTCGTCTTCTGTGGCAAGCTCGCCAGCGCGTCAAACTCAGCCGCCAAGTCGGCAAACCCCTCGCGCGGCTCGACCGGTTTGTCGGCGATGCCCCCATTTCCAATCTGTTCCACGGCTCCTTTCGATACCTGTTCGGGCTGTTCCGGCCCCTGCTGTACTTGCCGTTGCGGGGCCGTTTGTGGCGCCGCGTCCGCAACCTGCTTAGGTTCGTTGGATGAAATCGGACGGTGCGGCTCGTCGACCTTCGGCTTCAAGTTCAATGCGAATAGCATGCAGCCTACGCCGAGGAGAGCAGCGCATGCCGTCCAAGCCACGATCGGCTTCCATCGGACGTCAACTGCGAAGCGACGTTTCGCAGATTGCGATCTACGCGCCCGCAGCGGTGTCCTCGTCGAAGCAGCCCCGTTGTCGATACGGATCGCCTGTTCCGCTTCCCGTCGCAGCGACTCGTCGTATTTTTGCTTGGCGGTTGCTCCCAGCAGGCAGACACGGGCGGAAGCGATCTGGTTAAGCAGGCGTTGCGATTCCTTGGCGCGACTGCCGTTCTGGAACGATCGCACGTGCGCCATCTGCCGATCGGCCGCACTTTCGATCACTTCCAGATTCTCTTCAAACCGTGCGATTCCGAGCAGCCGATAATTGTCCGGCGGCTGCTCGGCGGGCGGGATACCCAGCCAAACGTGATATGGATCAAATGTGGCTTCAAGATGATTGTTCATGTTGACGCGCTTTTCTAGTTGGAAGGCTCTAGCGGGGTTTCGAGGACGCGCCGTTGCGGAGCGTAAAGTCCGCCTTGTGAAACACAACCCCTGGCTCGGCCGCCGAGATGCCAATTTGGTCCGAATGGCCTAGCCTTAGAGACTTGTGCAGGCTCAGCGACGTCTGGGCGCCTCGCCAGTCGATCACCGGCGTCCCGTCGACGGTCGCCAACACCCGGACGTCCGTTTCATCGACTTGCACCTTGATCTGACACTTGGTCCGCTTATTCGGTCGCAGCCGACCTTTCGCGGCCGTGGGATTACTCGGTCCACTTTGCCGGTCGATCTGCATCAATTGCGTGGGGCTCCTGAACTTCTCGTCCGTCAGTACGACGGCGCCATTACCCTTGCCCAACGGCAGAATGACGGCGATCCCTGTATGCCCGCCGCCGGTCATCGAGAATTCCAGTTCGAGGTCGTAACTAGCACCCCGTTCGACGACCGCCGGTAGCGGTAGTTTTGCGCCTGCCGACAGCGACGCGAACTCCTTGCCGTTCCGCCCAAAACCGGCAACGGTCGCTTTCTCGTCGGCCGCGAGAATCTCCAACAGATTCTGCCTGCCGCCAACCACATAGTCGCGCGACGGGGGCGCTTGAGTCTCCTGCGGAACCTCGGCGACCACCACCGGCGCCGGGCGCCAACTGGGCGCCACCGCCAGCAGATTCTCAGCATCGGCGCCAGCTTCTTCGATTCGGATCGCAAGTTTCTGCTTTACCAGCCCTTGCACGCCCGGTTCGGCGGTACGGTACCAATGCGCGGCCCGCTGTCGAAGTTGC
>JBGTJT010000538.1:0-5071 GCA_041744995.1 Pirellulales bacterium
GGTGGTGATCGCCAGCGCCTTCGCCGAAGGGATCACGGCCATCGAGGGCGAGGCCAACTACTACCAGGTGATCAGCGGCAACATCTACGAAGGAGGCCGCGGCGCCGGCGGCGCCTACGGCGGCTTCGGCGGCGGAACGTATCGGTAACGCACGTAGCGGAATTCGCCAGAATTCCGGCGGAACTCTAGGCGAGTTCCGCTACCACGCAATCCACACAGAGTTAGTTCAACATGAGATACCAAAGTTTGTTTGTACTTGTCATCGCCGTGAGCGCCGCAGGTTGTAGCGGCGGAAGTTGGCTATCGCGCCCTTCGTTGCCGTTTGCCAAACGCGATAAACCACCGGAGACGGTATCGCAGATGCTCGCCAGCGGTTCGACCCGCTCCAATGCGCCCAAGACCGCAGCGAATAAAAGCTCCAAGAAATCGCGCGGAACCGATCAGGTGGCGGCCGCCTCTTTCTTCGAACAACTGGGCAATGCAAAAGCCGCCGAACAATCCGGCAAGCAAGACTCCGCCCGCAAAATGTACGAGAAGTTGCTGGTGGAGTTTCCCGATCGGGCCGAACCATACCACCGATTGGGCGTGGTCGCCGATCGCCAGCTCCGCCACCGGGAAGCGCAGTCGTTGTACACTCAAGCGCTGCTGATTAAGCCGATGGATCCGGAGATTCTCAACGACCTGGGTTACTGTTTCTTCTTGCAAGGACAGTTGACGAAGGCCGAAAGCGCCCTGATGAAGGGAGTTTCGCTAAGTCCCTCGCACGACCGCATTCGCAATAATTTGGGCATGGTGCTGGGCCATCAAGGGCGGGACGAGCAGGCGCTGGAGCAATTTCGCCGCGCCGGCAGCGAAGCGGACGCTCAATACAATCTGGCTTTCGTTCAGGTGGCCCGTGGCGACATGGAGCAAGCGCGCCGCCGGTTGGAACTGGCGCTGCGGAGCAACCCGTCGCATCAGCAAGCGCGAATCGCATTAAACGAACTCGACGCGATCGACAACGATGTGTTCGGCGTCGCCAACAAGGATGCTCGGGGGATTCCCCCGGCGCCAAGCAAATCGGGACGTTACGTCCCCTACCTGGAGGACGTCGAGCCGAGTCAGCCAAACGCCGCGCTGACGGGGGGCGCTGAACCAATGCAAGAGGTCGGAGAAGGCAATGCATCACTCCATTCGCCGGGGCATTTCCGCACCACTTACGGATCGCCCGACTCGCCCGCCTCGAACGATCGCAATGCCGCGGTCCGATCGCTCAAATCAAGCGGTTACGCTGCGCACGACGATCCTCAGAGCCAGGCGCTGCAAGCGCAAGCCCAGCAGATGATGGAAGCCCGACTCCGCCAGAACTGATCTGCGCTGCTGGAACCTCAACCGGCGCGGGCGCGTTGCGGATGGAGACTGCTTGCCGGTACAATCGGCCGGATGAACGACTCCGCCGTGGAAATTATCTATGAGGAAGGACCGTGCTTCGTCCTCAACAAACCGCCCGGCCTCTTGACCCAAGCGCCGCCGGGGATTGATTCGCTGGAATCTCGCTTCAAGGCGTTGTTGCGACGGCGGCTCGACCGTCAAGACGGGAAGATTTATCTCGGCCTGCCGCATCGGCTGGACCGGCCCGTCAGCGGTGCGATTCTGTTCGCGCGGCACGTGCGAGCGGCACGCAGGCTAAGCGAACAATTCGAGGCCCGCACCGTTCGCA
Source organism: Pirellulales bacterium (assembly GCA_041744995.1). GTDB lineage: Bacteria > Planctomycetota > Planctomycetia > Pirellulales > UBA7805 > JBBDLY01. The sequence continues at coordinate 1,700 of JBGTJT010000538.1, forward strand.
AGGTCTACTGGGCGTTGGTCGAGGGCGAACCTGCCGAGCCTTCCGGCACATGGCGCGATTTCCTCCGGAAGATTCCCGGCGAGGCCAAGGCCGAGCAGGTCGACGCATCGCATCCCGACGCCCGCGAAGCAGTGCTGCATTTCAAACGGCTAAGTTCCACGCCGGCGGGAAGCTGGCTGGAAATCGAATTGGAAACCGGGCGGATGCATCAGATTCGCATCCAGGCGGCGAGCCGCGGCCTGCCGATCGTGGGCGACGCGCTCTATGGGGCGACGCAATCGTTTGGAGAACCCCACGCCGACGACCGCTTGCGGGCGATTGCCTTGCACGGCCGACGCTTGGAGTTTCGCCACCCGATGCACCATGAACCGCGGCAAGTCGAAGCGCCGCTTCCGGAGGCCTGGCGATCACTCGGGCTTGGGCCGCAGGCATAACAACCGCTACAGCCGATGCAGGCGAATTATCCAGCGGAAGAATCTTGCTTGATCGTTCCCTTTGGCGAACTAGACTTAGGTAATTCACGCAGGCGGAGTTCGGCATTCCCTGCGGTCTGCGTCCTTGAAGATGCCTTTGTCAGTCGTCCTATTTTGGAGAAAGCAAGATGGATCCCTTTGCCCTAATCATGCTGGTGGCCGTGGCTGTTGAACCGGGCGAGCGTGTGATGGAGCACACCCAGCCGTATCACAGCGGCCAGCCGATAGTGCGGGTGTTTGAGCGTCGCGACATCGACGAAGCCCGCGAGGCGAACTGGAACGCCTACGTGGTCGAGCTGGATGAATTGTGGGCCGACTATCGCGAGGCGGGTTCCTCGCCGCGCGCCTGGCGGCTGTACAAGCGGGCGGCGCTCGATGCCAAACGGCGATTCGTCTACAACGATCCGTACTTCCTGCCAATTCCGACGCGGTTCGACGACTGATCGGACATGTGCTAACCACCGAAGCGGCCGCCGCCGGTGTTGGGATCGGTCTCGACCCTGGGTGTGAACTCGACCCGCACGGCGGGGTTGGCCTCGCGAACGGCGCCAGCGCCCGTCTCCGTAACCCCAGTCCTGCGGACGTCGACGATTTGCAGGTTCTTAAGGCCCGCCAGCGCGGTCATCGTGCGATCGCCTACCTCCGTTGAGGACAGGTTGACCGACTGCAAATTAGGAAGCTGGGCATATGTCTCGGCCGACGCGTCGGACACCTTTCCGCCCGCCACGTTCAGGCGGCGTAGATCGGTGAAGCCGCCGATCGTACTCATCGCGGCGTCCGTGATTCTCGCACCGCCGACGTCCAGTACTTGCAGCTTTTTCAAGTTCGTCAATTTGGCGATGCCGCTGTCGGAGAGGCCGGTGTTGAAGCCTAGCGATAATTCAACCAATGCCGGATACCGATTGATCGCGACCATCGCGGCGTCCGACACGCGGCAACGATTGAGCCGCAACACGGACAGGTTTGGCAGTTCCTGCAAGGCTGCCAGTCCAGCGCCGGTCACGCGCGTTTCCGAAAGATCAAGCACGCGCAGACTATTCAAGGCGGCCAACTGCGACAAGCCTTTGTCGGAAACCCGCGTGCCCGCCAGATGAAGTTCCTCCAATCGCGTGAGTTGTGCGATCGCGGCCAGGTCTTCGTCGGTTATTTCGGTACGGCTAAGGTCCAGGCTGGTCAGGTCGGGGCAATGTTGGAGTGGATTGATCGTCTTGGCGCCCACATTCGGCACATCGGCCAGGTCGATTGCCGTCAGCACCACGGCGTCTCGCGGTAGGTCCGCGGTTTGCGCGATGCGCTGGTCGCCGGCCATTGCGACGCCTCCCAACTCCGCCACCCAGCGGGCTACCAACCGCTGCTGATCGAGCGGATCAGCCACCACCGCTTCGCTGGCAAACGTCTCGCGCAGTTGCTCGACTCCGGCGTCGGTGAGCCGCGTGCCGTCGACTTTCAACTCCCGCAGTTTCGGCAGCAGTTTGAGTTGCGCGACCGCTTGGTCGGTGATGGCACAGTCGCTCAGCGCCAACCATTCCAATTCCTGGCAACCTTTCAGCGCTACGATATCTTCGTCGCCAACATCCGTGCGGGCGAGCGACAAATGCGTCAACCGAGGCAATTTGGCCAGACTGCCTAACTTTCCGCCATCGATCTTGGTGCCTGCCAAATAAAGCTCCCTTAGCGACGGGAGCTTGGCGATTTCGTCCAACGCGGTATCGGTGATCGCGGTATCGCTGAGGTTCAGTTCCTGCAATGCGGTGCAGCCGATCAAGTGGACCAGCCCGGCATCGCTGACGCCGGCCCCGTTGAGATAAAGCGCCTCAAGCCCCGCCAGGCCGCGGAGCTTTGCCAGATCGTCGTCCGTGACCGATTGCACCTCGGCCAGGCTCAGTTTGGTGAGCTTGAACGGCCCGCGGGGAAGCTGCTCCACGGCCGAAAGCCTCGGCAGTTCTCCCTCGGGCGTGTCCACCGAAACAAAGCCACCGTTGGCCAGCGCCCATTCGGCCGTGATCCGCTCGTTGGTGACTTGCTGCTCAATTTTCAAGCCGGGCAGCTTCCGTTCGAGCGCCCCGAGCGTCTCTTCCGACAACGGCAGCGTCCCCAGTTCCAGCCGTTCCAAAGAGTTAATGCCGCCCAACCGGGCCACGCCGGTGTCGGTCACTGAAGTGCCTTCGAGCTTCAGCTCTGAAAGTTCCGATAACTGCACCAATGGTTCGAGGTCGCGATCGGCGAACGTCGCCTTGCCGCGGAGATCGACCGAGGCGATCTGAAAGCGGCGCAGCGGTAGATCGGCCTTGCGATCGACCATGGTTGGGCTGCCGTCGCCCGGCTCGACGATGCCAATCACCGCGCCCGCGTCGAGCAGGTCGCGAGCGATCATCCGTTCGGTGTCGGGACCATTCCAGATGATCTCCGCCTGCGGTAACGCGGCGGCCAACTGACGGTAGCCGGGTTCGGTGATCTGGGCGCCGTTAAGCAGCAGGTGCCGCAGTGTCGCGACGTCGGCCAGCTTCTTCAGACCGACGTCGGTAACTGCCGTGTCGCTCAGGTCGAGCTTCTCGATTCGCGGCATGGCTAGATAGATCATGGCGGCGTCGGAGATTTCGGTTCTTGCCAGACGCAGTTCGCGGAGTTTCTCGAGCGGTTGCAGCGCCGCCACGCCCGCGTCGGTAATCGAAGTACCCGACACGTCCAGCAGCGACACGTTCGTCAGCGCGGCAAGTTGAGCCAATCCACGATCCGACAGCCGCGTGCCAGGCAGAATCAATTCCTGTATCTCGGTGAGTTGAGCCAATTTAGCCAGTTCACTATCAGTCGCCACCGAGTCCTCGAGCATCACGCTGTAAATGCCGCCCTCCGGTAGTTCCGAGAGTCGAGCCACCGGCCGCGGCGCGACGCCGTCGGC
>JBGTJT010000539.1:0-13068 GCA_041744995.1 Pirellulales bacterium
GGAGCCGCAAACTTCATCGTCAGCTACAGTAGCCAAACGAGCCAAGGCAAAACCAGCACTTTGCGGATTGCGGCTAGCTGTTGGGGTTGCCCCAACGAGCGATCTCCACAATCGGCTATTGGCACATGGGACGCCACCCGCACATGGATCGAACGAGCGGCGACAGCGCAGTGCGACCTGCCGCTTATTCTGGACGACACCAAGTTGGTCAGCAGCCCCGAGGAGATAGCGCAATATATCTATGACATCGCCAACGGTCGCGGTCGTGGCCGAGGTTCAATCGGCGGCATGCGCGGAACCGACACGTTCCGCACCGTGCTAATTTCGAGCGGAGAAGCCCCTATCACGAGCTTCACACGAGATGCCGGCACAAGAGCAAGGGTTCTGGAGGTGTGGGGGCCACCGTTCGGTCGGGCGGATTCCACTACAGTGCCTGTGGTAGCCGCGATCAGCAGAGCCATCATGATGAACTACGGACATGCAGGCCCCCGGCTGGTGCAATACCTGGTCTCAAATCGGAATCATTGGCCGGTATGGTGTCAAAACCATCAAGGACTTCTCCAGCAATACGTGGAACGCGCTGGCGACAACTCCGTGGCCGTCCGCATGGCAGGATATTTCGCCACGCTCGAACTCACAGCGCAACTCAGCTACGACGCGGGGATCGTCCCGTGGCAGGCGGACACCGCCATCGCTGACCTGTGGCCTGCTCTGACGGCGGAGACGGCTGAGGCTGACCAGGCCGAGTCAGCGCTGCGCTATATGTGGAGCTGGATACAGAGCCACCGTGAAGCCTTCTACAGTCCCAGCCGAGCTAGCCGTAATCCGCCGCACAACGGATGGGCTGGTCGGTGGGATGGTGGCGATGGTTCAACCCGTGAGCGCTGGGACTTTGTTGCGTTCCACCCCCACCGTGCCGAACAGGTCTTAGCCGAAGGTGGCTTTGAGCCAGAACCTGTGCTGCGGAGCTGGAGGGACCGGGGCTGGGTCCGGGTGTCGACCGGGCGAAGTTACTACCGCTGCCGTCTCGGAGGGGATGTTCCAGCGGATCTGGTTGCAATCGAGCGGGCGGCGATCGAGCAACTGATGGGCGAGGAGCCGGCACCGACACCAACCTCGGCGCAAGCACCCCGGGGAATCGTCGGAGGCAGACCTCCGCACTGAACCTGGGTGCAAAATCCAGGAACAGTTGGAACGGATCTGGAACAGAATTGGAACACCATAAGCATATAATAATAAACTACTTACAGCAATAATTATCACTATGTTCCACTGTTCCTTCACATCTATCCTCTTCAGCTAGTGTGCCCCGCCCGCCACGGGGGCTCTGCGTGGGGATGGTGCTGGGGGAATCATACTTTTCCCCAAATCCCTGGAACACTGGAACAAACTCCATAACCCCTTTTTAGCAAAAGGCTTAATGTGTTCCAGGTGTACTGGAACAGGCCGGATCTTCGCTGGAACCCAACCTGATCGCACTCAGCTATGAGCACCATATTATCACAGCCCTTAAACCCTGCCCTCTACGAAGTGCTACAGCGCTTCGCCGGCGGCGTTCTCGTCAGCAACGCCGGCCAGCAGCAAGTCGTCCGCACCCGGCCTGACCCTGACTGCCCAACCCACGTCCTGACGGAAGCAGTACAGCATGGAGAACAATATCGTGTTAATTGCGCCTTTTGTGGTGACACCCGTCATCGCCTATACATGAGCTATCGGTACGGTCAGCCTGATCCCCGCTCCGGTCGCCCGAACCATCGGTTGTGGTTCTGTCAGAATGAGTCGCGGTGTCACACCAGTCGCACAAACCAAAACATGCTGCGGGCGATGACCGCGATCCCTTTGGGCTGCCGCGCACGCAACCGTGTGCTGTGTGCCGTTCCTCCTGCTGCCTCGGACAGCGTCACCGACTTCGCGCCGCCCGCACCGGCTGAACTGCCTCCAGGCTCCGCGCCGATCGACACGTTGCCCGACAGTAATCCCGCTGTGCAGTATTTGCGCGGGCGGGGGTTCGAGGTCGCCGAGCTGGCCCGCGTGTGGGACGTGCGTCATGTGTCTGGTTGGGCGCCGACGCCGGCGGCGAATCGAATCCTAATCCCGATCTATCGTCCCGCTCACCACTTTGGTCAGGCTGAGGGAGAAAGTCCGGTGACCTTGGCCGGCTGGCAGGCGCGCTTTGTCGGGGCACTGGCCGATGGTACCCCGAAGTACCTGTTTCCATCTGACTTCAAGAAAGCGAAGGTTCTGTACGGCTTGCCGGCAGCAATGCGGTCGAGTGGCCCGGTATATCTCTGCGAAGGCACGACCGACGTTTGGAAACTTGGCCCGGGCGCCGTGGCACCCTTCGGTAAGCAGATCTCCCGTGATCAGCTATTGCTGCTGGTGCATTACTTCCGCGGCCGGCCTATCGTCGTGTTGTTTGACGACGATGCGGCGAACGATGCTGAGCAGGTTGTCCGCGATCTGACACTTGCTCGCGGCTTCGGTGGAGGTGACAACCGCGTCGTGTTGGGCCAGCTCCCTTTGGGGCGCCAAGATCCGGGTGACTGCACTCCCGAAGAAATCTGGGTGGCTGCGGCCACGGCGCTGAACGCTCCGATCGACGAGGTAATCCCCCACCCTCTCGAAGGAGTCCCCCGTGGTTAGCGCTATTCCGACTGGGCAGGCCGGCGATTCCGTCGCGGTTGACTATCAGGTCAGTGGCGAGCGGACGGCACGTGCCGTTGCGCGAGGGGACTCCAGGCTGGTCGGTGTCGTCCTTGCTGGTCAGGGGCTTCCTGGCCCCCATGTGATTGACGACGTAGATGCCGCGATCCGGGCGATGGGCGATCGTCCGCGGGTTTATGCGGATGCGATCTTCGCCCGCACCGTCGAAAAAAATGTCGGCCTGCCGTTGGCCGGTAGTTTCGATGATGTTGGTGTTATGCTGCGTTTGCTGGACGTTGCAGGTTTGCCGGCGACCCTAAATGTTCCCTCGCAAGATCAGCATGCGCCCGTCGAAGTCTTGCGCCTCTTCGGCGAACTGCCGGCCTGTCTGCGCGCAAGCGGACTGGATTACGTCTACGCTGGCGTGGAACTCCCTGTCGTCGACTCGGTCGTCGACATGACAATCAATGGCATGCCCGTCGACGTGCCAACGCTAGATCAGGTAGAGGCCGGCACATCAGCGTGCCTCGATATTCTTCGCTTCCAACTGGCGGATGAGACCGGTTGTGGCGTCCGTCCTGACAACGATGATGACATCCGCGCGTTTCTCTATGATCGTTGTGGACTGCCTGTACCCTTTCACACGGCCGCGGGGCACCGCTCCGTTTGTGACGATGCGTTACGGCAATTGGTAGACCTGCATCCGGCGGTCGCACTGGTGCAGTCCTATCGGACCCAGCGGCACGCGCTCACCACCTGCCAAAATTTGCGTCGGCATTACTGTCAGCGCACTGGTTGTGTGCATGGCCTGCTCGACCCACTGGGGGCTGCAACGGGCCGGTTCAGTTGTCGACACCCGAACTTGCATGGCGTTCCCGGGGTCGTTCGCCGTGCCGTTCGCGCGAGGTCCGGCATGACGCTGGTGGAAGCCGACATCTCGCAGGCCGAGTACCGCGTCCTTGCCCATTTCACGCATGACCCGGGCTTGGTCGCGGCGTTTCAAGCCGGCGACGGTGATCTCCACAAGCAGACAATGGCCTTGGCCCTCGGAAAACCGGTGGAAGCCGTTACTCAGGACGAGCGTAAAGTCGGCAAGGCGGTCAACTTCGGGATTGTGTACGGCGAAACAGAATATGGACTTTCCCGCCAACTCGGAGTGTCGCTCGCTGAAGCGCACAGTTTCATCGATGGCTTTTTTCGCGGGCGCCCGGCTGTTCAGGACTGGATCGAATCAGTCAAGCAGCAAGTGCGTCGCGATGGCTTTGTGCAGACGCTTTCCAGCCGTCGCCGTCACCTGCCAGCAATCTGGTCGTCAAGTCCTGCCGCCGTCGCCGAGGCAGAACGGCAAGCCGTAAATACAATCATTCAGGGCACCGCGGCGGACCTGATGAAGATGATGCTCGCACGGCTTCACCGCTGCCTGCCGATCGACATTCGAATGTTAATGACGGTCCATGACTCGGTCCTGCTGGAGGTTCCCGAGCGTAAGGCCGTCGAGGCGTCAAGCATCGTTCGAAGTGCGATGGAATCACCACTGCCTGGGTTCACGATTCCGATTCGGGGCGATGTGCATACCGGGGAGGATTGGGCACTCTGCAAATAAATGATTCGTTGCAATCCAAGTCTCCCGCCGCGGGTAACCAAGCAAACCACGTACCGGCAACTATCCGAAGTTGCTAATTACCCAACATGATTCAGTGGTGACACATCATGAACAAATTACTCGATGACACGCGCGGTGTTCCGTTCGAGTGGCGCAACGAATTAAATTGGCTTGCTCGCGTTGCGGTGCTCCCGGGAAAGGCGCCGATATCAGTTGCCCTGGCGCTGGTTGCACTTGCCCATCGCCTCGATCAAGAAGATGAGCTGATGCTCACACCTGCAAACTTGGCCCGTTACGGACTTAGCCGTTCAAGCGCGTACCGCGGCCTGGCCGCGTTGGAAAGTGCGGGCTTGGTGACCGTCGATCGCCGCAACGGATGCAGCCCACTTGTCACGATTGTTGTCGTCAAACATCAAAAACATGAAGCAACATCGTCACGCAGCGACTGACACTCCCTGCTGCCTCACCAATCAAAAGGATGAGTTGTACAATGGCAAACCCTTCTAAATCCTTGAGTCGGCTGCTCGATTGGCGCACGGTGCTTTCCGCCACCGGAGCCGATGAAGTCCACTGCTGTGCCCTGCCGCAAGACGTGCCTTGCCCTGTTTGTGCAAAAGGACAGTTACGCATCTATGACGACCACGTGCTCGGCGGCCAGTGGGCGAGTTGCCGCGATTGCCAATTCGCCGGTGACTTGATCGAACTGGCCGCCGGGGCTTGGCAGACCGACATCCCGGCGACATTGGCGCGGCTGGAGGACCATGGCGTTTTTCCCGATCCGCTCACCGACGAGGGGATCGCCGCCTACCTGCAAGATCATATCGGCTACCGGCGCCGGCTGGGCCAATTCTGGGAAGCTGCTCGACTTCGACCTATGCAGGCGACCGAATCAATCCGTAATCTGCTGCGCCATTTCGGTCTGCTCGACGCTGTGCAATCGCCCATGTGGGATTTGAAGGCTGGCCGCCATATTGGAGCCGCGAGCCGCCGAGAAATCGAAGAGCTATTCGCGCCATCCTCCTTTGGTGACCAGGAGCGGTGCAACCGCAATGGACAGCGCTCAGTACGGCGAGGCTCCGGCTCCGGCGGCCGCCGTATATTCAGTGGGTGCGGATGGGGCGATCTTCTCGTGCTGCCTTATTATGACCTGCCGGGACGACTCTGCGGGTTTCTTTTTGTCGGTCGCAACGCCGACCCGGATAGCGGCGACTGGGTCTTCAAGCGTGCCAACCTCGGACGGTCCAATCTACCGGTTCGTGAGGCCGGTGTGGCGATGTTGTCTGCGCTCGATGCTGGTCCGGACCGGCACTTTGGGGACGAGGTCTTCGTCTTTTGCGACGCTACGGTCGGGCTTTTGTTGCAATCGCAGTGGTTGCGCGACAGTTCACGCCCCTTGCCGGTCGTGCTGACTCACTCCTCCCCGCGGGAACGCACGCTTCGCCTTGCTGAACAACTTGGAGACCGTAAGGCAATCTGTTGGGGCGGAGGCACTCAGTCGCTCGTCCAAGCGAAGCAGTGCGGCGGAATGGTGTCCGATTACAAGATCAGTCACCGGGAAGTCCAGCGCCGCCTCAACCACCGCACACCTCTTATGTGGTTACGGGCCATCAAGAAAGATGCTGTTCCGTGGCAGGTCGCTTTACGCCGCGAGCTGTCGGCTCTCGACCTCGGCAGCGCGGAGATCCTGCTCACGCGGATGGAGTTCACGCCCGAACAAATGCGAGAGTTCGTCGCCGGCTGTGATTCTGTTCTGCGCGCACGACTTGAGCAATGCGATCCCCACCGCGTTTCGCATCGGAGGATCGTCGTTTCCGGCAAATCGATCGTGGAGACTGCCGCGGGATGGATGATCGACGGGACGGAGGAACGCCTGTGCAATGCTCCCGTCCGAATAGAGGAGATTTTGACGACGGATGCGGGTGACAGCTATCTGCGGGGTGTAGTGCCGTTTCCACATGGAGACGCGGGATTTACGGTTGCCAAACGACAGGTCGACAGGCGAGGATTATTTCCGTGTGTCCGCGATTCCTTGCTGGAACAAGACGCTGTAAACTTCAATTTCCAGCAGCGGTGGGCGAAACGCTCCGCCTTCATCGCGATGGAATTTCATCCGCCGCAGTATGTCAAGGCAGCGGACAGCCTCGGTTGGAACGCCTCCCGGCGTTGCTTTCTCTTCCCGACTTTCAGCATCACGTTTGGTGGCGACGTTCGGAAGAATTCCCTACCTTTGCTGATCGACAAGAAGGTGCCGGCTCGGCACCTGCACGCGCCCGACAACCTTTCCCGCCGCCATTTGGCTATGTTATCGTCGGTGACACCCGATGTATCTCTCACCTGGGCTTTGGCGGCGTGCATCCTACACAACCTCATTGCCCCCGCCATGTTTCGCAAGTCATGTGGCATTGTGCTCGATGGCGACAGAGCCCAAATGACTGGCCGGACCGTTGCTCGCGCCCTTGGGTGCGCTCAAGTCGACCTCCGCGGGCGTCATCGTAACACCACTATTCTGGAACGGTTGAATGAGGCATGCTGCCGACATGGCTGGCCGGCGGTCGTGCTTTCATCCGGACGCACCAGAACACCCGTCACCGCTGAGTGGATTGATGCCGTTGGTCCCCGAAACGCCATACTGTCGCTTGACGCGTACACCGCCGTCGCGGTGGCTTCCTATCCCGGGTTCTTCAGGATCTGTTGCCCGGGACCGCCAAGCCCGATCGGCGAACTGCGACGAGCGGCGGCAGCGATCGTGCCGGCCTTTCTACAGGATGCGTGCGCTCGGAAGCTCCGATTTGAGTCGGCAGCCGAGCATCGTGTCTTCGCTATCGTGGATGACATGGCTCGGTGGTTCGGAAGCCTGCGAGGTGATGAGGCGGCGGTGCGGGCCGCTCGACAAGTGCTGTTCATAGACAGCCGTGCGTCCTTCCGCAGCTTGGTTGAATTGGTGTTCCGTATGGATGAGGCGGGGGACATCGCTGGGCACCGCGCCGGCTACCGCCTGCCAGGATGGAATCGCCCGACAGTCGTCTATCACAAGGCGTCTGACGGGCGGCCAGCTACAGTTCACGTGCCGGCCCGCCAGATCAATTCTATTTTAGCTGATCGGAGGATGCCCGTGCTGGATCTTGCGGCCGTGAAGCGATCGTTGATGGAGCGTAATCTACTGCTCGACACGGACTGCTCTCAGAGCGATGAGGTTTGGATCTTTTCCGAACATTGGTGGGATGAGGAGCTGTCGAAGTGGCGTAAGGAACGCGGCTCTGCATGACGGTAAATTGGAATGTGAATTGATTGGCGTGGATCGGCAACCCGCTATAGGGCGGGCGGCTGTTTTGTTCCGTGGAACGGTTCGGAAGCCCCATTCTCACTCCACCAGCCCCTTTGCCTTGGCGCTTTTGGTAAAATGGATACCCGCAGGCGGCCAAGGATGCTCCAATCCGACCCCACCCCGGGAAATCGCGGAAGAACTGGGGATTTCTGTAAGCCTTTGCGAAATAGAATTTTATATCGCTGCTTCGCCGCGTGGGGTTTCTTCCCGTTGATTCACATCGGCCCTTATCGGAGCGCGGCTGTCGTCACCCGCGAGTTTTTGTTGTCTGCGACCGCGTTGGGCGGCCAAAAAATGGGGAGCTGACCGCGTGCTGAAGACCCGCGGCACGCAATCCCTCGCCGTCCTTGAATAGGCCCACGCGCAGCGCTTGCGACGGTGGCACGGACAAGAATCAGGGAGAGGGACGAATGGAACGTGAGCCTCGCGGCTCATCTCATCGGGGCTGTTGTATTGGCTGCCGCAGTTCACCACGACCGGAAAGGCGAGCCTGGCCAGCCACGGAATCGCCCGCTGTTCTACGGGTCAGATTCAGTGCGTCTGGCGGGCCGTCGGGTATTCTTCGATACTGTTCCCTCGGCCCGATGAACGAGCGCCGCAGCGGGTCCTGGAAGGCACGTTGGGAGATGTGTTCGTGAGGGTCGCAGGCCGCGGCCGGCTACAGCGACGCGCCCTAAGTGCGGGGCGGAGTGCCCAAGCGGATTGCCGCTGTCGTAACTCAGGGGGAAACCAATTCAGGAATCGCACTGTCGAAGACGAGTTGGAAAAGTCTCGTTGACGGCGTTTTTTCCACCGCTACAATTGAGTTCGGCACTGCCAGTAGTTGTCGGCACGCTGAGCCATTCGGCTCGCCAGCAATGGCGCACTGAGCAGTAGATTTGTTCACGCTGCTCACCTAACAGCGTCACCAAAAGGGCAGCCATGAGAGCTACACAACATTTCACCTTCTCGCTTTTCGTCGTTGTTTCCATCATCGGCTGCAACACATCGAAACCAACTTCAGAGTCCGCCAAACCAACTTTGGAGTCCGCCGAATCGACTTCAAAATCCGGCGGTGTTACCGTTAGTTTTGGCAGCGGGGCCACTCAGTTCAACATGGAGTTTGTCGAAATCGGCGATGCCGACAACGCCGCCGACACCACGGGCGCGCCCGATCCGGCGGGGGCGGTCAGTTACGTCTACAACATCGGCAAATTCGAGGTCAGCCGCGATATGGTCACGAAGGCCAACACGGAAGGCGACTTGGGGATCCCACTGAGCGCGAGTCCCGAGTTCACAAGTGCGGATCAACCGGCGACGAGCGTTTCCTGGAACGAGGCAGCCCGGTTCGTCAATTGGCTGAACACAAGTCAAGGTTTTTTGCCCGCCTACAAGTTCGAGTTCCAACCGGGCGATGTCGGATACAGCGCCAATGCGAACATCGAGTTGTGGGATTCTGCTGACGCATGGCGGTTAGACGGTGAGAATCGATTTCGCCACAAAGACGCCAGATATTGGCTCCCCAGCGTCGACGAGTGGTACAAAGCGGCCTATTACGACCCGGTGAGCGATAGCTATTTCAACTTCCCCACCGGCAGCGACACGGCCCCCATGCCCGTCGCGGGCGGCACAACCGCGGACACAGCCGTGTACAACAGGCAGTCGATTCCGGCCGACATCATGGACGCGGGGGGCCTCAGCCCCTTTGGCGTTATGGCGATGGGGGCAATGTGCGGGAATGGGAAGAGACGGAATACAATCTACGGAGCGCCAGTCCGTCGCCGGCTCGTCATCTTCGCGGCGGGGAGTGGCAGGACAGCTCAAACTTCCTGGCCGCGTCGCTCCGGCTCCGTGCCGGCCCGACGGACCGGAGCAGCAACATTGGGTTCCGCGTCGCAAGTCTGCCTTCTAAAATCGTCCTTGTGCCGTAGCCGAGCGGTATTGCCCCGGGTTTAATTTCATTGGCAAGTCTGGCATGGCGGCGGAGACGGTTTCGGAAAGCTTCCCCTTAACCTTTATTCCTTGTGCCCTTTGGCTTTTCTTCTCCCTCACGTCGCCGCTCGCGGCGGTCGGTGATATAGTTTTGCAATTTGACAAGGGTGCTTGGATGGTCAAGCGGACGGAGCCGCCGGTGGTGCTCGTCAAGTGGTACGACTTGACCAAATGGATTCTGGAACGGGGTGGACGGCTTTCCCGATTCCGCCTTCGCTTCCGTGACCCGCCGTCGCCGCCTCTCGCGGATGCTACACCGCCGGTGCGAATACCAACCGTCCGATAGGTAAAGAAAAGTCCGCGGACGGGGCCGCCCGGCGGCGGCCCCTTCGCGAACATCCCGGTTAGCAGCGCCACGGAGATTATGCTCCATCACATGGACATGGGGTGAGTTCGCCTCGCCCACTGCCGGCCAGCGATCATCACGGATCGCCCTGATCTCTCTCGCAGTATCTGACAATCCGGCGGGCTCGAACTTGCCTGACAGTTGTAGCCGTTGTTGTCGTTACCGTTCGCTTCATACTAGGGACGGCCGTTCAGTTCCTCGTCCAGGGAATCCTTCGCAAGGCCAAACAAATAGCGGATCTTCTCCTCCAACGCATCCGGTTGGCGAATGAGGTCGGATTCGACATCGACCTCGAAGTTGACGCTCGTTCCGCGCGCGCCGAAATTAGCCTCGCCGACTTTGCGGTTGAGGCCGACGTTCAGTTTCATAGGCAACTCGCTCTCTTTTCATATTCGAGTTCGTAATCGTGCGATCAATGTAAGTAGCTGTCGTTTTCCAGCCACTGCCCAGCCAGAAACACTCCCCCCGGTGGGTCGAGGGACAAACCGGCCCAGCCGAACCAAGCGGTGGCCACCGTCGTGCAACCAAGCACGACGCCAAATGTGACCGCCCTGGCAAATATACCTCGAAATGTTTTGCGTTCATTCGGCTGCCCCCATCGCGACTTGTTCGGACTGGAAGACAGGGAAAATGTCAAAAAACTGGCACGCGATAGCCGCGGGGAGGGTATAACACGGCTAGGATTAAGAGCCTGGAGCGGTTCCAGGCTCGACTCCAATGGGAAATGTTGGCTGAGGCAATACCGGCGGGTTGGCTTGCAGCGACCTTGGGGCTAATGGCCGACGGCGGCACTCTTCTTATCAGGTGCAAAAACTCTTGCATTTCCCTTTTCATGTGAGACAATCACGGCTACGGATTTCCTCACTCATGCCAAAGTCAGTGTGCATTGTCATGCGAAACACCGCCCGCCAATTGTCAGTCTGGATTCGCGCCGCACTCCTCCTTTCTACACTGGTCGCTAGCACGTGTCTGGCGAGCAACCGAACTTGGACCGACAAATCGACGTCGCGTACGGTCGAGGCCCAGTTGGTGCGGCGTATCGACAATGAGGTCGAACTCAAACGGATCGACGGCCGTTTGTTTCGCGTAGTAATCGACCGGCTCTCTGCCGCCGACCAGCAATTTATTCGGGAAGCGATGCCGGTCAAGACAGCGGACGGCGCCACTACAAAGGACGTAACAGACAAATCTCCCGACAAGACACCGGTGTCTGCCGACCAACCGGCAAGAGCCGCGGAGGGCCTCCCGGAAACCGACGGGGCCGTAACCACGCCGGTGATCGGCGACCGCACCGAGCGTGATCTGGCAGTTGCTCAGTTGGCAAAGTTGCAGGACGCTCTCATCGCAGGTCGGATAGACAAAGAGACGTACGAGGGATTGAAGGCGGATATCATAGATATTGCACACGCCGACGGACGCAGAACTGGGAAATCTGAAAGTACCTCAACTGCGCAGTCGACATCTGAGGCCACGTCAAAAGCTGCCGAGCCGACGCCCACGAAACCGGCTTTAGACCCCTATGAGGGAACCGATCAAGAATCGCCCGCAAGTAATACCGCGGCAATCGTGCAATTTGAAGGCGACTGCGACCGGACGAGAGCAGCCATCCTCGCGACGTATATTGTTGCTGGCAGCACACCGATGGATGTGATTAGCTCTTTCGTTGACAAATTACGAGAGTACGGAGAACACCCCGAACGGATACCGAAAGATAATGGCCTCAATCCGGGTTGCACCAAGGCCGCCACAGTCTATTTCGGCATGTATAGTCCTCTGGTGGCCGAAGCCGCGGGCCGCGTATACGGCAAAGAGGTGCAGGGAGGAGGCACCGTAGCGATGATTGAGTCCATGTTCTCCGATGAGCAACTGGAATCGCTCAAGGAGCCCGACGCATTTTGGACGCAGGTGGCCGCACTCTACACACTGACACAGCTTTATAAGGATACAAACCGGTTCAATGCTGACTTTGAAAGGCAGCTCCTTGAAGGGGGTATACAGCCACAGGTGGCCGTCCTTGTCCGCGAGCTTCAGAAACTCCGCTCCGATTTGTTCACACGTTTGAGTGCACGGTATCCAATCGTTGTTCGCACCGGCCTCGAACGATTCGGTCCGCCGATATTTCGTTCTGGCTCCGAGCCTAAAGCAGGCACGCCTGGACCATTAGCAGGTATCGAGTGGGTGACCGTGGGCAACCCTGACAATGATCCGGACCGACTTTACACAACTAACAATCCAGGCAATCTCTTGTTTGGCGCGGTCGACGTGACCTACCGCATTAGCAAGTACGAGGTGACCAACGCGCAGTACACGGAGTTCCTTAACGCGGTGGCCGCCACGGATACCAATGGCTTGTACAACCCAGACATGGGCAGCAATGCCCGCGGCGGGATCACGCGGTCAGGCGTAAGCGGTAGTTTCACTTATTCGGTGAAGGCGAGTAGGGGGGACAGACCGGTGAACTACGTGAGTTGGTACGACGCCGCCCGCTTCTCGAACTGGCTTACCAACGGCCGGGGCACGGGCGACACCGAGTCGGGCGTGTACACATTCACGGGGGCTACCTCGATCAACGGCATCACCCGCGACCTGAACAACCCCAACCAGGTCTTCATCCCCACCGAGGACGAGTGGTACAAGGCCGCCTATCATCAGCCCGCGGCGCAGGGGGGCGATACGGACGACTACTGGCGCTATCCGACCGGCAGCAACGATCCGCCCACCGCGGTTCAGGCCACATCCACCGGCGACGGTCTTGATCCGGACGACGGCGTGACGAGTCCGGCCGTGGGCAACCACGCCAACGTTGCATCAGGTGCGATCCGGAACGACATCGCCAATGTAACCACGGTCGGCACAAATGGCGACGCGAGCTTCTACGGCACGTTCGATCAGGGCGGCAACGTCTGGGAGTGGAACGAAGCGTTAATTGGCTCGAATCGTGGTCTGCGCGGCGGGTCGGGGAACGGCAACTCGAGCAACCTGGCCGCGTCGGTCCGGGACGACGCCAGCCCGTCCCTCGAGAGCTACGGCATTGGGTTCCGTGTCGCAAGTCCGTTTTCTGAAGCCGACCTTGCTCACCACAACGCCAACACCGAGCCGGTGACGCCCCCCCCTTCATCCGAGCAGACACAGCCGAAGGCCACGTCCGAGGTTGGCCCGCGATCGTTGGAAGCACTGCAT
>JBGTJT010000540.1:0-9783 GCA_041744995.1 Pirellulales bacterium
ACGCCGAACAAGCCACCCGCAACGTGCAAGCGATCATTGAGCAGCTCGATCCGGTTCGCTGGCCCCGAACGGGCGCCGCCAGCGAACCGGACGGCGGCCGCCCGGCCGACGGCAAACTGCTTCACGGCGGCGACGGCCTGGGAAACACCCACTTCGAGGTCTCCACGTTGCAGAATCGCCACCCGGCGGAGAGGGTCATCTGCGACGAAGTCCGCGCGGCGCCGGGCGAAGTCACCATCGTGGCGCTCGGTCCCTTGACCAACATCGCCCGGGCGATCAATCGCGATCCCCAGGTCGCCTCGGAGATTGGCTCGCTGATCATAGCGGGGGGCGCCGTAACGCATCCCGGCAATGCCACGGCCTGTGCGGAGTTCAATATCTTTAGCGATCCCGCCTCGGCCCGCCAGGTGTTTCGCGCCCCGATTACAAAAACGCTGGTGCCGCTCGACGTAACCGAGCAGGTGATTCTCACCTACGACATGTTCGATTCACTGCCCGACGAGGAGACCAACGTCGGCCGCTTCTTGCGGCGCATTTTGCCGTATGCCTTTCGCTCGTATCGTCAGACGCTTGGTGTCGAGGGAGTTTACCTGCACGACGCCGTTGCATTGACGCTGGTCACCGAGCCGGAACTATTCTCTTGCGAGGCGATGGCCGCCGACGTGGAGCTGACCGGCAGCCTGACGACCGGCCAAACGGTGTTCGATCGCCGGAGCGTCCCCCAGTGGCGTCCCAACATGGAAGTGGCGCGCGGCGTCGCCGTCGACAGCGTGCTCGACAGTATCATCAGTTCGCTCCGCGCCGCGGCGCTGTAGCGCCGCGTTTCGCCTACATTCGCTAAAGGATCGCATCCGTTGATCGGCGAACCCGGACCAACTCAGGCCGACTTGCACTTCCGGTTGTTTGGCATTCCGGTACGGATCCATCCATTCTTTTGGGTGGTCGCGGTGCTGCTGGGGGCCACCGGCGGAGATACCGACCCGGTCCATTTGTCCATTTGGGTCGTAGCCGTTTTTGTTTCGATCTTGATCCATGAGTTCGGCCATGCACTCACGGCCCGGTACTTTGGCGCGGAGCCGTGGGTTACGTTGTATAGCTTCGGAGGACTTGCCTCCTACCGTCCCATGCGCCACGACTCGCGCACCAAGATCCTGATCACGGCCGCCGGTCCGGCGGCCGGTTTTCTGTTCCTCGCCCTGGTGTTGGCCGTCGTGTACGGCGCCGGTTACGACGTGTTTTTTGTGTCGTTGATGCCGTGGATCCTGGTCGAGCCCCTTGCCAACCCGAACCTCAACCAGTTGGTGCGGAATTTGGTGTTCATCAATCTCTTCTGGGGCCTGGTCAATCTGCTGCCGATCTACCCGCTCGACGGCGGCCAGATTGCTCGCGAATTGTTCATGCGATTCGACCTCCGCGACGGCATTCGCAACTCGCTCTATATTTCCATGGCCTGCGCCGTCGGTATGGCGATTTTTGGCGGACTGCGAATGGGGAGCGTGTTCATCGCGCTGATGTTCGGCTTTCTGGCATTCAGCAACTATCAGTTGCTGCAGCAGATGCAGGGCCGAGGCGGCTGGGGCGGACCGCGCGGTTGGTGACGCAGCGACGGCAAACACGCAAACGTTGTTCGCGCGCACCTTGCCGATGCGGAGCGCAAAACAGCAAATTCATGCGCTGCGGAGAAAAAAAATGCAATTTTTTTCACGCGCCGTTTCAACGGTGTGAAGCATAGAAATCGTGCTGTATTCCAAAGCAATCGATTCAACGTTGTCGGGATTGTGCTAATGTAACCGACGGCGCAGCGCAGCGCGCGCGCTTGGCAACACGCCGTCGCGTCCACATTACCGAGCTTGCGAGATCGTTCTGGCGCGAGTTTCCAAATGTGCTGTTTTATAGTTGCAAAAGCGTGTTTTTTAACGTCGGTCGTAAAGGCGGTCCTTACTTTCGAGTTCGATTTCAAGGCGAACGACGAACGCTGTTCGCAGTGTCGTCTTCCTGCGAGTCGATCAACGCGCGCGATTCAAACAGCGCGTGCGTTGCGCTCGCGGGTGTGACTTGCAGTTCATACGGCGGTCAGCGCGACGTGATGCAACCGCGCGCCGCGGCGCAGTTTTTTGGCTAAAGCTCTTGACCTTTTTGTGACAATCTTCAACATTAACAGTCATCGAACGCGCTTGTTAAAGAATGAGAAGTGCGTTCGGTGTGACTCAGGGTAACGTGAATCGTGGCAGTCGAGCGGTGCAACAAGCGTACTGGTTGTTTCGATCGATAGGATGAGTCGCGATTCTTTTGTGGAGGGTGATCGGGAGAGTGCATTGATCGGCAAGTTGTCCTTGCTTTTCGGCGCGCATCAAATTCCTGGATCACTGAAACCTATGTGACGGAGGACGAACCGTGGCCAAGAAGAAGAAGACGGCTCGCAAGAAGGCGGCGCCCAAGAAGGCAGCCAAGAAAAAGACCGCCAAGAAGAAGACGGCTAAGAAAAAGACGGCCAAAAAGAAGGTAGCCAAGAAGAAGGGCGCCAAGAAAAAGGCCGCACCGAAGAAGAAGAAGGCCGCCAAAAAGAAGACCGCCAAGAAAAAGGCCGCCAAGAAGAAGACGGCCAAGCGTAAGACGGCCCGGCGCTAGTTGCCGCTAGGCTGTCCCGATGGCCCTTCGATCCCACGAGAAAGAGCCGCTTCGCACGATGTGCGTGGCGGCTCTAATTTTGCTCCCCTGCGCCACTGGCAGCCTCAAGGTCCTCAATCGCCTTTCGGACCTGCGGCGTCCATAAGGCGTATCCGGCGGCGTTCAGGTGCAGCCCGTCGCCGACGAACAACTCTCGGTTCGCCTCGCCGTCTTCGTCAAGCATGAACTGATACGGATCGACAAACGCCATGCGGGCGTCCCTGGCGGTCGACTCTGCCATCAGACGATTGGCCCGCCTGATCTGGTCGTCGATCTTGCGGCGTGCCATGCTCGGTTTGACTCCAATCACGACGATCGGCACATCCGCCTGATGCTCGCGAATCGCCTTGACCACCGACAAAAAGTCGCGGTGGACTTCCTCGGGCGTTTTGCCGTGCCACAGATCGTTATCGCCTGAATAGAGTACCATCGCCCGAGCCTGATACGGCTTAATCAGCCGGTCGGCATGTCGCACGATATCGGCGTACTGCGAGCCTCCGAACCCACGATTGATTGTGGCCGCTTCGCCGAACGCTTTTCGGACGTCCCACATCCGAATACTGGAACTGCCGATGAACACGATTGCGTTCTCTGGCGGCGGCGTTGTTCGGTCTTGGGCCGCGAAGGCATCCATTGCCGTTTGCCAACGATCAGCCGGCTCGGCCGCCGGAGTAGCCGCAGGCCAGATCAATGCAAGAAACAGCAGGCAGCGAGGGATCGACAAATGGCAAGGCATGACAAAACCTGGGAATAAGAGTAAACAGCGGTCCCTCGCTCGAATCAGCGACGTAGCGCCAGTATACGCGACGTGGGAACAAGATTCACGCAGCAGCGATTCAGGCGGCGGCTTGGCTGGCGGCGGTGGTCGATGCGACAACGCGGAACGGTTCACCCCGAACGCCGATCCGCGGCCGCAAAGCCACGTTGATCACTAGCCCGACGGCCAATCCGTTGGCGACCAGCCCCGAGCCGCCGTAGCTGACCAGCGGCAGCGCCAGGCCCGTGATGGGCAGCAAGCCAACCATCATTGCCGTATTGGTGACGACTTGGCTGGCCAGCAAAGCGGCCACGCCGACGACGAACAATCTTGCAAACGGCTCGCCGGTTCGCAAGGCTATCGACAGCATCTGTTGTAGCAGCACGAAGTAGAGGCCGAGCAGGACGGCTACTCCCAGCAGCCCGAATCTTGCGGCTAGCACGACGAAGATCGAGTCGGTCGCCGCCGCGGGGACATAATGCACGGCGGCGACGGCTTCGTCGTGGCGATTGTCGATTCCCGCTGTCCCGCCCAGGGCCACGAGCCGCTTGGCGTAATGCAAGTGAAAGCCGTCGTCGTCAGGATTTTCACCCGGGCCGGTTTGCTGCAGCACCGCCGTTACGCGGGAAATTTGCTCGCGACTCATGAGCGACCAAAACGCCGGCGACAACATCAGGCCGGACAGCAGCAGCATCGCCAGATGGCTCCAGCGGACGCCGGCGGCGAGCATCACGGCCATCAGCACGGGAAAGAAAAGCAGCGCCGTGCCCAGGTCTGGCTCTCGCAGAACCAGCGCCGCCGGCAACACGGCCAACAGCAGCGGCACGACCCAGCCGACAAGCCGCCGTTGTTCGCTCCGATACATTAGCCAGCGGGCCAGGGCCGCAATGAAGAACAGCTTGGCAAGCTCAGACGGCTGCAGGCCGATCGGGCCGACGCGAATCCAGCGATGCGATCCGTTGACCGCCGGGAACCAGTAGACCGCAACCAGCAATATCAGGCTGACGGCGAAGCCGGCATAGGCCCAACGTCGCATCACTTCGTACCGTGCAACCGCCACCATCGCCGCGATGCTGGTAGCCAGCGCCGCCCAAACAACCTGCTGCCGGAACATCCGGCCGCTCGAAGCAACTAATTTCTCACTTTCCTGAATGCCGCACAGGCCGGCCACAACCAGGGATAGGGCGCAAAAAATCAACATCCAGGGGAGGTTTTTTGCGCTATTATGCATGCCTGCAACCCGTCCAGGTCGGTCCAACCGAGCCGAATTATAGGCCGCGCCCCCTTATTTCACGATGCCAAACCGACGCCGTGTCGTCCGGGTGGCACTGCCGGCCTCCTTCACCCCTCGGAGAGATGATGCAAAAACGCCCAGTCTTCCCAGGCTACGAAACCGGCTCTTTTTGTGCAAACTGCTTGATTTGGCATCCACGGGTGTTAGATTAGTTAGCCGGGGGTGTGAAATCCGCAAAAAGCCTTTTGCGACCCACACAGCCCACAGAGCCATAGATTCCACGCCACTTTCGCTGAGAATCTAACGACCCGAGCCCGGCGAACGTCGGTGCGCACCCTTCCGGAGGCGCGTCGGAAATTAGACAACCATTGAGGAGATTCAGATGTTGAGCTTTGCTTGGAAGAAAATGCTGGTGGTGGCCGCCTTCGCGGTTGCTTCGATCATGTGGTCCGCCAACGTCGCCGACGCCGGTTGGGGCAGCAGCGGCGGTAGCTGGGGTTCCAGCGGAGGCAGTTGGGGCAGTGGCGGCGGAAGCTGGGGATCCAGCGGCGGAAGTTCCGGCGGCTACGTCGTGCGGCACGGCGGCTGGGGATCGCACGGCAGCTCGGGCGGATCGTGGGGAGGCCATTGGCGCCCCTTCCAACGCCTGCACCGTCACCATCGTTCGCATTACAGCAGTGGCTCGTCCGGCGGTAGCTGGGGTTCGCACGGCAGCAGCGGCGGCAGCTATGGCAGCTACGGCTCGCATGGCAGCAGCGGCGGCGTTTATTACTCGGCCCCGATCGAACACGAAGTCGCTCCCAGCGATACGCCGCAAGTGCCCGTCCCGCCGCAGGCCAACGCCCGCGACGGCAGCGTGACGATCGCCATCCAGGTTCCGGCCGAAGCCAAAGTGTTCATCAACGGCGTGGCGACCAGTTCGACCGGCGAGGATCGCGTGTACGTTTCCAACGGCTTGGCGCATGGCAAGCGTTATCGCTACACGGTTCGTGCCGAGCTTGAGCGAGACGGTACGACGGTCGTCAAGGAGGAGAGTGTCGTGCTGACCTCCGGTGGCCGTTCGCAGTTGGCGCTGAATTTCGACGCCACGGTTGAGAACGTCGCCGAAAAGTCCGACGTCAAGCAAGAGAATCCGCGCACCACGCTGAAGGTCAACGTGCCGGCCGACGCCAAGGTGTCGGTTCTGGGCGTCGAGACTAACCAGCTAGGTTCGGAGCGATTCTTCCATACCGACCGTCTGGCCGACGGCCAGAGCTGGGACGGCTACACCGTGAAGGCGGTGGTGATCCGCAATGGTCAGCCGATCGAATTGGAGCAGCAGGTCACGCTTCGCGGCGGACAGTCGCAATCGTTGGCCTTCGACTTTGATGCGGCCGAACTGGCCAGCCGCGTGAGTCAAGCGACTCGCTAACGGCTACGAGCAAGCTTTCCGGCCACGCACGCTGCCCGCGTGCGTGGCCTTTTTTATGCGCACCCTTCGCCACCTCACGAAGGAATCGTTCAAAAACTACTTCGGCATTTGCTTCGCCGGACGCCAAGTCGACTCAAGTTTTGTTTGGAACAGAAGGAAACGGAGAGAACTGAGAAGTGATTCTCTGTTGCCTTCTGTTCAAACAAGCCGTGGAGTTGACTTGCAACCATGCGAAGCCAATGTGAAAATTGTTCTTGAGTCATTCCAATGCGAACCGATCGCCCGGATTCAGCACGATCGGTTCGGCGTTGGTCTGTCGCCGCACTTGCTCTGCCCAGGCTTGCGCATCTTGTTCTATCGGCGGCCAGGTGTTGTAGTGGGCCGGCGCGACCCGTTTGGGCGCGATCAATTGAATTGCCCGCAGGCTGGCGTCCGGCCCCATGGTGTAGACGTCGCCGATCGGCAGCACTGCCAGATCGATCCCCATGGCCCCGATCCACTCCATGTCGCCGAACAACGCCGTATCGCAGGCAAAATAGATGTTGCCGGCGGCCAACTGCAACACGAATCCGCCAGCCAGGCCCGCGTAGCTTCCGTCGGGAAAGCTGCTACTGTGAACCGCCGCCGTGAGCGTCACTTTTCCAAACGGCAGTTCCACCGTGCCGCCACTGTTCATCGGTGTGGTCTGCTCGACGCCCTGGTCGCTGAGCCAGGAGTGAATCTCGAAATTGCTGACACAGACGGCCCCGGTTCGCTTGGCGATCGAGCAGGCGTCGGCAATGTGATCGAAGTGGCCGTGCGAGATCAGGATCGTATCGGCGGCGACTTCGTCGGCTTTAACCGGCGACGTGGGCGAGTCATTGAAGAACGGATCCAGCACCACCGCGTGCCCGTCGATATCGAGCGACCAACTCCCATGACCCAGCCAGCGTAATTCCACGGACATTGCTGTTTTCCTCCTTCGTATTCGTGACGATCAATGTGGCTGAGGCTTCCAGCCGTAGCGGAGTAACGTCTCTTAAACAGAAATGCTGCTGCGGCTGGAAGCCGCAGCCACGTTGGTTATTCTTTTCCGCGGAGATAGGCGTTCATGTGCTGTTTGTATGCCTCCACACCCGGTTGTCCGTAGGGATTGACGCCCATCAGGCGACCCTTGGTCACGGTCGACAGCATCAGCATTTGAAACAACTGGCCGAGGGAAGCCTCGTTGACGGCCGGCAGATGCAAGTCGCAGGTGGGCCGTCCATCCAGCTCGTAGGCCCGATTCGTGCCGGCGATGGCCGCCTCCATGATCTGCGGCATCGTCTTGTCGGACAGTTCGTTGAGTTGGTCCTGATCGAGGTCGGACACGCCGACGGCGATCGGATCGCGACGCTGCGCGTCGACAATCAGATTCGTAATCAGCTTGTCCCGGCGGCCTTCCTGGTGCTGCTGGCCACGCGAATGCAGGTCGCGGGTGTTGACCACCGTCAGCGGCAGCGCGCCGCGCCCCTGCTTGCCGAGGCTCTCGGCGTAGAGTTGATCGTTCCACAGGCCGACGGCTTCCAGTTTGGTTCCCCAGACGCTGAGAACGCGGATGTAGGCTTCGACCTGCCGTCCCCACAGTTCGCCTAGGCCGCAGATTTGCAGCGCCGGGTTGGACGCGGCCGGTTCCTCGCGAAAGAGGCGGGTCATCTCCGCGGCGCCTTCCAGCAGCGCGACAATATCCAGCCCCAGGATCGCCGCCGGCAGCAGGCCGACCGCCGTGAAGATCGAGAAGCGTCCCCCCACCCCGTCTGGGATGTGATAGACGTCGGGGCAGCCGATCGCGCCGGCAAGGTCGAACAGCCGCCCGCTTTCTCCGGTGACCGGCACGACCAGCGGCGCGAGCTTGCTCAAGTCGCCTCCATGCTGTTCGCGGAGCTTGCCGAGAAACGTGCGAAAGGCGACCGCCGTTTCCAGCGTGCCGCCGCTTTTACTGATCACCACGATCGCCCACCGCTGATCGAGCTTGCCCGGATCGGCGCCCTCGAACAGATCGAGCAGGCCGGCGGCGGCGTCGTTGTCGATGTTGTTTCCCTCGAAGTAGATCCGCGGCCGTCCGCCGCGATCGCCACGGGAAAGCTCGTTGTGATAGGGATGGCAACAGGCGTCGAAGAGCGCCTTGGCGCCCATGTACGATCCGCCGATTCCCAGCACGACGAACCGGTCGACTTCGCCGGCGATTCGCTTGGCGGTGGCAAGTATGCGGCCCACCTCGCTGCGCTCGCGCTGCTCGCGATACTCGTGCAATAGACGTTGCGGCAGATCGATAAAGCCAGCGTCCAGCGGCTGTTTCTCCAGCGGGACCGGGCCGCCGTCGCGCCACAAGATCGCGTCGTCGCAAACCTCGTTGCGGGCCGCCTCGAGCTGGGGCGCCAGCGCCTCCAGGTCGGACGGCGTTAATCCGGTTCCAGCAGCGAACGCAGCGGAGACGTCCAGCGTGATCGGCTTGATTTCCATCCTCACGGTCCTTTGTCAAGTGACGGGATTCGGCAAACGGCAGCGCCACTGAAGATAGCCGACAGAGCGACTCGGTTAAAGGGCGCGGCGTTGCGGATGGCGATGATTTACTACGGCACCACGCGGGCGTCGAGCCAGTTGAGATGGTCCAACTGATCGCCCCGGTCGGCATGATCGACCAGCAGGCTAATCTGACGCGCCCCAGAGACGTCCACGTCGACCGCAGTCGGCGGTTGTCCGCCGCGAATGACGTTGCTGGTAAACACCGGCTTCCAGGCGCCGCCGCCGTCGTCGATATACACTCGGCAGGTCACGCTGCCGCGGTTGCCTGTGGAATCATCAATCGCCAACGACGCCTGAAAGCGGGAAAACTCACCGTCCAGCCGGTAGGTGATCCGCGCCGGGCTGTGCATGCCAAGCCCCTTGAGATACTGTCGGCTGCCGGCGACGAGGGGACCGCCGGTGACGTTGGCGTCGCGCCGATAATCCCAATCGAGATCGAGAAACGGCACGTGCTTGTAGCCGGCGGCTTCCAAGTCCGATAGATAGACGGCCCCGAACCCAAACGGCTGCACAAAAATCACCTTGTCGAGCTTGACGCTCAGTCCGCTTGGCAACAGCGAGGCGAGTTGCAAGTCGTTGCGGCCGGCTAATAACCGATGCGCCAGAATCAACGTGCCGTCGGAAAAACCGACGGCGATGCGCCGCGGCGACGGATCGAGCTTTTGCGTCAGCGCGGGATTGAACGACACGCCGGCGACCTGCTCCACCTCGATCCGCGAGGTTCTCCCGGCGGCAACGATCTCTATGGCCTCGTCCTCCCAGCCGATGATGGTGCCCGCCAGTTCGTCTCCGTTTCGCAGCAGCAGAAGGTCGGTCGTGATGTTGCCGGCTTGCTGGTTGGCTTGTTGAATCGACTCCAGCAGCGCCCGCCGCCGACGCGGATCGACCGGCAGGTTGAGCGCGACGCCGCGCAACATTTCCAGCGGAACGGCAAGTTCGCCGAATATGGCGGTATCGGCCCGCAATTGGTCCTCCTCGATCCGCAATGGCTGGAGCGCTTCGGTCGCCGCCAACCGGCCACCGTCGGCCAGCAGGAGCAGCGGGACTTGCGGCGGCGCGGCGTGCCCCCAGCGAACAAGCCGCGCCAACGGCATCGTCACGTCGCCTTGCTCACTACGGAAAGAGGCCGTGGACTCGTCTTCGGTAAGCGCAATCGATTGCAGCGCGGCG
>JBGTJT010000541.1:0-4409 GCA_041744995.1 Pirellulales bacterium
ATCGCGCCGACGAGGCGCTCGTTACCGGCAGCGGGATGGCCGCGCTGGCGGTAGCGATGTTGGCCTACTTGCAGGCGGGCGACCGGCTGCTCGTAAGCAGTCGGCTGTACGGACGCTCGCTGGTGCTGTTCGAGCAGGAAGCCGCGCGGCTGGGAGTGACGTGCGGCGTGGTCGATACGTGCGATCTGGCCGCCACTGCCGCGGCCTTGTCCGAAAACGCCAAAATGCTGGTCGTCGAGACGATCACCAACCCGATGCTCCGCGTGACCGACGTCGCGGCGCTCGCCCAGCTTTGTCACGATGCCGGCGCTGCCTTGCTGGTCGACAATACCTTCGCCTCGCCCGCCGTATGCCGGCCGCTGGAGTTGGGCGCAGCGTTGGTGATGGAAAGCGTCACCAAGATTATCAATGGACATAGCGACGTGATGCTGGGCATGCTCTGCGGCGGCGCGGCGCAACCGTGGGAGCACATTCGCCAGGTGGCGAGCACTTGGGGCTTTATGGCCAGCCCGTTCGATTGCTGGCTGGCTTCGCGGGGCCTGCAAACCTTGCAACTGCGGGCCGAGGCGGCCTGCCGCGGCGCGGCGGCCGTGGCGGAGTTTCTGGCGGATCGCAAGGAGATCGCGGCGGTCCACTACCCTTATCTGGCGACGCATCCCGACCATCCGCTCGCCCGCCGGCAATTTGGTGCTCTGGGGGGCTCGATGGTGACGATCGAACTAGCCAGCGACCCGGCGGAAGCCGCCCGAGCGGCGACAGTCGAGCGGTTCATTCTGGCGGCGGCGGAGCAGGGGATCCCGTTTTGCCCTTCCTTGGGCGAGATTCAGACGACGCTCAGCCATCCCGCCTCGACCAGTCACCGAGGGCATACCGCCGTGGAACTGGAGCAACTCGGCATCCGCAGTACGACCATTCGACTGTCGATCGGAATCGAACCGGCGGACCAAGTGCAGACGGCGCTATCCAATGCTTTAGCGGGGCCAGGGCTTTAGGGGTCTGCCAGATTCTCCTGCCAACGGCAGGCCGCTAGACGCATGGATCTTACGTGCTATGCTATACTTGCGGGCTTTATTGCTTGGCGCTGGAGAATCGGTCTCTCGCCGCGGCCCGCATGCCACGTTGGGAGGACTATATGTCGAATCAAAAGGAAGAGGCCCTGGAAGTCGAGGGGGTCGTCACGCAAGCTTTAGCGAACACGCGATTTCGCGTGGAGATCGACGGGGGACACGAAGTGCTGGCCCACGTCGCCGGCAAGATGCGCAAGCACTTTATCCGTATCGTTCCCGGCGATAAGGTTCGCGTCGAACTGTCGCCTTACGACTTGACCAAGGGTCGCATTACGTACCGCGAACGTTAATCGCCGGCGCAACACCTCGCACGGCGCGAACGGCTGCATTTGCTGCTGTGGGTTCTTTTCACGCGCGATGGCCCCCGTTTTCCCGCCCCAAGCGCTATCCAAGCGCCCCCTGATCGTCGCGACATGGTTCGATCCGCCACGATCCCCCGTTTTTGCTGCCGGGGACCGTAACCTCCCAGCCGGCTAGCTGGTATAACACAGACACTCGGGCCGGTTTGCGGCCCCAGACGGCGCTTTTTCGTATCTATAGACTTGCATTGAATCGAGGAGAATTGCTGTGAAGAAAACGTGGAAATCCTTACTGGCGACGGCTGTTATGTTGTTCGCGGCGGGCGTTAGCTCCGCGCAAGACACGCAAACCGTGGCCGTGGTGTCGGTCTCCGGTTACGACAATCTGCTGAAGAGCATCGCCACCATTGGCGAAAGCGCCGGCAAACCGGGCCTGGACCGGATGATCGGGGCGTTCATCGATTTAGGCACCGGCGGCAAGGGGCTGGCCGGAGTCGATAAGACCAAGCCGTGGGGCGTGCAGGTCATCATGACCGAGCAAGGCCCCGCCGGCATCGGTTTTATCCCGGTGACCGACGTTAAGCAATTGCTGGCTGCGTTGTCGGCGCAGGCCGGCGAGGCTGAGGACGTCGGCGACGGCGTGTTTGCCCTGTCCGATGGACCGGCGCCCACCTTCGTCAAGCAGCAAGGCAATTGGGCGTTCATCGCCCAAACCAAGGAACAGTTGGCCACGTTGCCGGCCGATCCGATCCAGCTTCTCGACGGGCTGAACACGAAGTACGCCGTGGCCGCTCGGGCCTATGTGCAAAACATTCCCGAGCCGATGCGCCAGATGGCGGTGGAGCAAATGCGGAGCGGCTTTGAGGGGGCGATGCAACCGATCGAAGGCGAAAGCAAGGAAGATTACGAGTTGCGCAAGAATGCGGCCGAGCAGTCGCTGAAGCAACTGGAACGCGTCGTCAACGAGACCGACACGGTGACCTTCGGCTGGGCGGTCGACAATGCCAACAAGCAGACCTATATCGACTTCGCGCTGACCGCCGTGCCGGGCACGATGTTGGCCAAAAGCATGACGAACAAGGCGGGCGCTTCCGACTTCGCCGGCTTCATGATGGACGGCGCAGCCTTCGCCATGCACATTAACGCCGAGGCCGAAACTACCGAAGCCGACAAGGCCCAGGTCGAGACCCAGATGCGTGCGCTCCGCGATCGCGTGAACGTCGAACTCGACAAGGACCGCTCCATCCCGGCGGAAGCCAAGGCGACCCTGAAGGAAGCGATCGGCGAGATTTTCGACGTCCTGACCGAGTCGCTCAAGAGCGGCAAGGCCGACGGCGGCGCGGTGGTGTTCGGCGATCCCAAGCTCAACGCAGCCGCAGGGGGCCGCGTGGCCGACGGAAAGGCGATTGAAGCCGCGCTCAAGAAGATCGGCAAAGTGGCCGCGGAAGATCCCGAGGCGCCTGAAATCAACTGGGACGCCGAAACCTACAAAGGGTTCACTTTCCACCATCTGACCATGCCCGCGCCCGACGAAGACGCACGCCGCCTGATGGGCGACAACCTGCAGATCGCCGCGGCGGCCAGCAACAACGGCATTTTCGTCGCCGCCGGCAGCGATGCGGTGGGAACGATCAAGAAAGTGATCGACGCCTCGGCAACCGCCGCCGGACAAGAAACGCCGCCCATGCAGATGATCGTCTCGCTAGGCGAGGTCATGAAGATCGCCTCGCAGGCGCAGCCCGACGACCAGAACGTGCAAATGATGTCCGCCATGCTTGCTCAGATGCAAGGGAGCGATCGCGTGCGGATTATTGCCAGTTCAATCGAGAACGGCGCCAATTACCGGCTCTCGGTTGACGAAGGTGTGATCAAGCTGATCGGTCAGGCGGCCGCCATGGCGGGCGGCGGCGGGGCAGGGCAAGCGCCCCAGCAGTTCGGCCCCGGCGGATTCTAAGGCCGAATCCTTATCAAACTGCTTTTCACTAGCCGCGAGCGCCTTCGAGCGCTCGCGGCTTTTTACATGGTTGTTTGATACACTTGCCAGCACCACCACATAGCCCAGCCAAAGACGGCAAATACGACAACGGTTTCGACCGTCACCGCCAACGTCCAAAACACCTTCTCGCCCCGGCTGAAGGCCGCGCTGCGCCACAATAATGGAAAGCCCAAAAACAACGCGGCGAACACCATGCTGGCGATAATAAACCACTTGGAGTCGGTGAACGATCCCTGGGACGGCAAACGAGGGGCCGGGCGTAACTCCACCCCGCAGGCGCCACAGTCGAGCCGATTCGCGCCGACGGAGGCCCCACAAGCAGGACAAACAACTTCCAGTTCAATCGGCTCGGTCATCAGCAATAACAAATAACAAATAACAAATAACAAATACTCAGTTCTCACCCGTATCTCACCAATCAGCCGTCCCCTCCCGGAGCCTTTTGGCCCGCAGCAGATCGAGTTCGGCGCCGTCCGATTGGCCTAGCGTGCGTCGGATCCGTGCCCGCAGTTCGTAGGCGTCCGGCTCGTGGGGATTCAGCTCGATCGAGATGTTCAAGTCCTGCTGCGCCCGCTGGAGGTCGCCCCACTGGAACAGCGACAGCGCCCTGGCGGCATGCGTTGCGGCGCAGCCCGGCGCCGCGGCCAGCCGGTCGTCGAAATCGCGAACCGCCATCTCGTGCTCGCCGGTTTGCTGCCACAGCAGTCCGCGGGCGTAGAGGATTTCCGCTTGGGCGAGCACGTCCCCGCTCGGGCTCCGCTCCAGCGCCGCGGTGTAATCGGCGATCGCCAGGTCGGGTTCGCCGCTTCGTTGATAGGCCCCCGCGCGGTGGAGGTACGCGGCCAGGGCGTCGGGCCGTGCCCGAATCTCCTCGGTACTGTGGTCGATCACGGCCTGGTGTTGGCCCATGTGCGTCAGTTCGATCATCCGTCGTTGGTACTCGTCAACCTCCAGCGACTCGCGACTGGGGAGGACCGCCTTGGTCGAAATGTATCCAACCAGCAGCATGAACAGCGTCGAAATGATCAGGAACACAGCGATCAGAAG
>JBGTJT010000542.1:0-3883 GCA_041744995.1 Pirellulales bacterium
GATCCGCCCGACTCCGCAAGTGCAGCCGGCGACGCCGAAGCGGCCGGGGCCTCCTCCCCCGGCGGCAACCTCCAGCAGCGAGGTGTCGGAAGCGAGCCTCGCACGGCGCGAACCTTCGCCGGAGGTGCTGGCCATCCGGGAGAAGTTCGACGCGGTGGCCACCGAGGTTCGCAAAATCTATGTCGGTCAGGACGAGCTGGTGCTCGGGGCGCTGGTGGCGCTGTTTTCCGGCGGCCACGTGCTGATCGAAAGCGTGCCAGGATTGGGCAAAACCTTGTTCGTCCGCGTGCTGGGGCAAGTGCTCGGCTGCCGCTTCGGCCGCATTCAGTTCACCGCAGACTTGATGCCCTCGGACATCACCGGCGCCCCGATCTTCGACATGAAGAACCAGGAGTTCCGCTTTCGTCCTGGGCCGGTGTTCACGCAACTGCTGCTGGCCGACGAAATCAACCGCTCGCCGGCCAAGACGCACGCCGCGCTGCTGGAGATCATGCAGGAGTACCGCGTCACGGTCGACGGAACCAGCCACGTAATCGAACGGCCCTTCTTGGTGCTCGCCACGCAAAACCCGATCGAATCGGAAGGCACCTACAACCTGCCCGAGGCGCAGCTCGACCGATTTATGTTCAAGATCGTCGCCAATTATCCGGCCGAGGCGGAGGAGGCGAACATCTTGCGGATGCACGGCAAGCAGATCGATCTGACCAAACGACTGGAAGAGGAACTCAACACGGTCAGTACGCCGGAAGAGATCGTCGAGATCACGCGGCGGTGCAACGACATCTTCGTCGACGAACGGTTGATCGACTACATCAACAAGATCGTGCGGCTGACACGCGAGTGGCCGCAGTTTCACATGGGCGCTTCGCCGCGGGCGGGCATCGCCTTGATGCAAGGCGCCCGCACGTTGGCCGCCTTTCGTGGCCGCGACTATGCGGTTCCCGACGACGTCATCGAAATTGCCTTGCAGGCGTTGCGGCATCGTGTCAGCCTTACCGCCGAGGCCGAAGTGGAAGGCCACCAGGTCGACACGCTGCTGAACGACCTGATCCGGTCGGTCGAGGTGCCGCGACTGTGAACCCTGCACTGTGGCTGTTCGTACCGATCGCGCTGTTCGTCGCGCTGGCTTACTGGCT
Organism: Pirellulales bacterium; assembly: GCA_041744995.1. Classification (GTDB taxonomy): domain Bacteria; phylum Planctomycetota; class Planctomycetia; order Pirellulales; family UBA7805; genus JBBDLY01. Next base: position 1,137 of record JBGTJT010000542.1, read on the forward strand.
GCGGGCGTTCCCGCACCGCCCCTTGGTGTACTGGGCGCTGCTGCCGGCGGCGCTGTCGCTGGTGATGATCTTCGTGCCCGGCGCCTACGAGGCGGTCGGCGTTTGGCCGATTGTGGTGCTCGACTCGGCGGTCGTGCTGATCGCGGCGGTCGACTTTTTCTCGCTGTCGCACCGCAAGCATTTTTCGGTGGCGCGGCAATGCGGGCGGATCGCCTCGCTGGGCAAGTCGCATCGGGTCGAATTGACCGTTACCAACCATACCGGCCGCGACAAGATGCTCTGGATTCGCGACGACGTCGACGAAGACCTGTCGCCCGATCCGGACGAATTCATCATCATCCTCAAGGCCCGCAGCCGCACCAGTATGCACTACGACCTTCGCCCCCGGCAGCGAGGCGCTTACCGGATGGACCGCGTGTTCTTGCGCCTGCGCAGCCGCTTCGGCCTGTGGCAGCGGTTTTTGGAATATCCGGCGGCGAGCGAACTGAACGTCTACCCCGACATGAAGCAATTGTCGGAATACGCGATCCTGGCCCGTACCAACCGGCTCAGCCAGATGGGCGTGCGGCGGACGCGCAAGATTGGTCAAGACAACGAGTTCGAGCGGATGCGCGACTACACGCTCGACGACAACTACAAGCACATCGATTGGCGGGCCACCGCGCGGCGCAACAAACTGACGGTGAAGGATTTTCAGGCCAACCAAAGCCAGCGAATCATCTTCCTGGTCGATTGCGGCCGCATGATGACCAACGAGTCGGCCGGCATCAGCCTGCTCGATCATGCGCTCAACAGCATGTTGATGCTCAGTTACGTCGCCTTGCGGCAAGGGGATTCGGTCGGCGCGATTTGCTTTTCCGATCGCGTCTCGAACTTCGTGCCGCCGCGAGGCGGTTTGAACCAGATGAACCACCTGCTGCACGCCAGTTACGATCGCTTTCCCGAACTGGTCGAGTCGCGCTACGATCAGGCGTTCTTGTATCTGTCGGCCCACTGTCGCAAGCGGGCCCTGGTGGTGCTGATCACCAACGTGATCGACGAGGTGAACTCGCATCAAATCGAACAGTACCTCGGTTCCCTGGTCGGCCGGCACCTGCCGCTGGGCGTGATGCTGCGAGATCATCGCCTGTTCGACGTGGCGGAGGTCGCCCAACCGGTCGGATCGATGATCTATCAGGCGGGCGCCTCGGCCGAGATCATCAGTTGGCGGCAACAGGTGATCCGCGACCTGAAAAACCGCGGCGTACTGGCCCTCGACGTGTTCCCCGAAGAAATGACCGCCCCGATGATCAACAGCTATCTAAACATCAAAGCGCGGCATCTGCTGTAAAACGAGTTTCATCTGCACGTTTCTGCGCAATCTGCGGACGCCAATCGTGGTTGTCCGCAGATGACGCAGATTTTCGCAGATAGGTTTTCTGTTCACCTCTATCTGCGTCCCTCTGCGGACCACCTTCTAAGGAATTAATCAGGTTGTCCGCCGCTGGTGCAGATTCACGGGATCGTCTTCACCGCTCTAAATGCGCGATGCTCGGCGGACGGGGCGGACGAAGCGGATTAGGTCTTCCTCGCGGATGCGCTTCAGAGAAAAGCAACTCCCTTGGTAGATGGCCAAGCCGTAGAACAGCAGGTCGATGGGGTGGAAGTAGGTGCCGACGCGGCTGGCGATGTGCAACGGGTTCATGAACATCGCGCCGAGCTGGCTCCATAATTCGGCGCGGTTCATTTGCACTTGCAGCAACGTGGCGGCCATGCCGTGTCCCACCAGGCAGCCGACGATCACCAACGCAACGCCCAACACGCTGAACCGGCTCCGCAGTCCGCGGCCGGTAAGACGAATGCCGTGGCCGACTAGAAAACCGAGCGGAATTGCCATGTAGGAGGCGGTCGTCCCGGTCAGCACAGTGGCCATGGTCCACATCGAGGCCCCCACGATCGCCCACGAGATGCCGCCGACGATCGCCGTTGCAAAGTTCTGCTGATCGTCGAGGTCCATCAAGTAGCGGTCAAGCTGCTCCCGATCGACTTCGTATTCGGTATGGTGCGCCATGATGCGGCCTGAATGGGTCTCGTCTCGAGAATTCCTATCCCTATGCTACACATTTCGGCCGCAAAAGGTTCCCTGGCCACCATTTTAGTTTGTCATAGAGGCCGTTTTAAGTAAAGCAAGCGGGCGACATTTTGGCCGACAGACCCTGCTTCCAAGTGGCGGCCAGCCGTCATAACGGGAGGGGACAGGCGCACTAAACGTAAAGGACCGCGCCGGATACGCCCGGGCGGTCCTTCAGCGGGGGATTGTTTCATCAAGAGCAGGCAAGCCCGCCTTATTCATGGACAATCTGCTACGAGTCCGTAAGGTCAATCGCGGACTGCGTTAGGCTTCACGATTCGTCCTCAACGTATTGACAATATGTTTCCGGGCGAATCGCTCGCCTGCCTTGCCGCGATTGACCTTACGGCCTCTCGCGACGATCGCCACGAATAATCCGGGCTAGTGCTCTGGGACAAAGCTCTCGATGAGCGGTCGACTTGGCGGGTTGCCAGTCATGGGCATGCCCGGTCCGCGCTTCACATGCCCATGCTTCGTAAACTGCGCGTGGGCATGGCACCCTGACTTTAAGGTACAAGCACTAGCGTCGTCGACCGCCGGCCGATCGGCTGGGGGTCGCGCGGCTGGGGGTCGAAAAGTTCGGCGACTCCGTGGCACGCGACCGGTTCGCGCCGCTGGGGTTGCTGGGGCGGGCGGT
>JBGTJT010000543.1:0-4189 GCA_041744995.1 Pirellulales bacterium
CGGCGTAGGCCATGCCGTTGCGCAGCAGCGCCTCGCCCACCAGGCCGATCGCTTCGTACACGCGGGCCGGCATGGCTTCGGCGGGCAGATGCTCCAAGGCGTCCTGCAAGGCGTCGACTGCCGCCTCCGCATCGCCGCGAACGCCCGCGGAAAACGCGCGCTCAGCGTGACCGACCGCGTTGTCGGGGAACTCCGCGTTGAGCCGCGCAATGGTTTGCTCGGCCTGTTCCTTGTGATCGAGCTGCGTTTCGAGCATCGCCTTGACGCACAGCAGGGCGGGCCGGTCGGAATGCTTGGCAAGCAGGTCGTCGATGTACTCGAGACATGCGGTGCGCTGCTCTCCCTCGAGCATCCGCTGGATCTTCTCCAACTCGGTCAGCAGATCCTTGCAGCAGCAGAACTTGATCTTCTTGCCCGATCCGCAAGGACAAACTTGATAGCGGTCAATCGCCATGGAAACGCAACTTTCATTTTCGTGACCCTTCAGATGCCTGAAGGGTCGATTACAACCAAGGAGGCACGGAGGCCACGAAGAAGAACACGACTATTGAAGAACACTATTGGGAACGTATCGCGAAGTGCAATCCTTCTCCCACAGGGAGAAGGTGGCCGAAGGCCGGATGAGGGCGGCGGTGCTAGGGTGGTATGTCCCGCGCGTATTCTTGGGACAGCGCGGATTAGCACCGCGCCCTCATCCGACTGCTGCGCAGCCACCTTCTCCCAGAGGGCGAAGGGGTTCTTGTTACCAAACCTCAAACCTCAAACCTCAAACCTCAAGCAGCGACGCGATCTTGTCCTCAATCAGTTTCAGTAATTTCTTTTGCGGATCGGCGAATTTCTGGATTCCTTCGTTCATCAGCGTTTCTTCCAGGTGCTGCATGTTGATCGTCGCGGCGATTTCGTCGAGCACTTCCCGTGGCGGCAATTGTTCGATATGGCTGGCGATCGCCCGGCCGCTCTGCTCGACCGCTTCGTTGGTGGCTGGTGGATTGGTCTCGATGTCGCTGCCGGCAAACGCCTCGACGTATTTCCAGGCGGGGTCTTCCGGCTACTTCGTGCCCGTGCTGGCGAAGATCATCTCCTGCGCCAGCGGCAGTTGTTTGTCGCTCCAGAATTCGCGGTTGGTTCGCCAGATTTGCTTGGCGTTGACAATGCCGACCTGGCCCTGTGCGGCGGCGCTCAACTGCGGGACGTGCTGCTCGGTGTAGACGTCGACCCGCGACACGAAAATGCTATAGACGCTCTTGAAGTGGTCGAGCGAGTCGCGCCGTTGGGCGCCCCGCCAGACGGCGTCGCGGGCGGCCTCGTACTGTCGGGGCGAAAAGATCAGCGTGACGTTGACTGTAGCACCGTCTGCCACGATCTCTTCCAAGGCGTCGATGCCGGCCGGCGTAGCCGGTACCTTGATCATGCGGTTGTCGTGGCCGGCCGACCATTGCCGGGCCAACTCGATATAGCTGGCAACCCGTTGCTGGTGGGGCAGGTTCCGCTGGGGATCCTCCAGCAGCGGGTCCAGCTCGAAACTCACGTAGCCGTCGTTGCCAGCAGTCTCGCGCCAAACGGGCAGGAAAACCTGCTGGGCGGCGGAGACAAGGTGATCGGTCATCTGCCAGGCGATCGACTCGGCGTCTGCGCCCTGTCGCACCAGCGGTTCCAATTCGCCGTCGAAGCGGCCGGTTTGGACCAGGTCGCCGACAATGATCGGGTTGCTGGTCGCTCCTGTGGCGCCGAGCGCTCGGTTCTCGCGAATCAGGTCGGGATCGACCGAATCGAGCCACAGCTTGGTGCCCGATGCTATCAGTGACTTTAACGGAGAGGGCATTACTTTGTTTCCTTGCAAGCAGTACAACAGCCGCGCCGCGGCTGGAGGCGGGAAAACCTACCAAACAACATAAAGGGCGAGGACTGGGCAACGCAACCGGGCTGGCCCTCCGAAGCCAGGTGGCGACCGCGTAAAATGCGCAACCTCGGATAACCCAGCGGCTTGCGTGGATTCTTTCGATTTTGACGATTGTGCTAATTATTCCGGCGCGGTTGGGCCGAATATCTCTTTGAAACCGCATTTCGGGCTAGCCCGGGATAATAAAGCTCTCGCCAGCAACCGCCCCGCGAATCATCCTGTTTCGTGCGGCACTGAGAGGTGACAATTGAAGAGTCATTGCGTCACAGGGGGGCCGTGTCGCAAGGAGATTGGATCGGTGCGCCGCACTGTACGCCTACTGTTGATATTGCCGCTGGTGACGGCGGTCGCCGTTGCGCCGTTATGGGCCGACGACGATCCCGCGGCCGTACCGGTACACTGGCAGGTGGAGGAGGGACTTCCACCGCTGGAAAATGGCGAACTGCCCGAACTGCCCGATTTGTTCGCCGACCCGTCGCCGCCTGAAAGGATCGACGGCCCTGGGCTATTGGAGGAAGTCGACGAGAGAGTCACCGACGATGTAACGGCAGCGCCCTTCGAGCAAGAGGAAATGTTCCAGGAACCGCACGCCTTGTCGGAACATGCCTGGGAGGAACCTCCTTCGTTCTGGGCGCGGGTGCTCAGCAGCAATCAGTGGATCTGCGATTCGAGTTGGTATTTCGAGTCAGAACTGGTGCTGCTGCATCGCACGGCGCCCAAGACGCGCAGCATCGCCACCGACATCTCATTCCCCAGCGCCGGCACGCTCAGCGCGTCCAATGCGGCCTTTCGGATCGATCCAGGTCTGCACCTGACCGTGGGGAGAAACCTATTCCGCGACGACAAGAATCGCGATCACTCGATGGAGTTCACGTTCTTCGGGTTTTTCGACTGGGAATCGCCTAGTGGTTTGCGGAGCGTCGATCCCAACAACTTGTTCACGCCGCTCGATCCGGGGTTCAATGCGAATCCGCTGTTTGCTTCCATCGGCGGCTTCAATACGGCGGATACCTACGAGACGGTGCATTCCTCGAGCCTTAACAGCTTCGAGATCAACGGCCGCATCCGTTATCGGCTGAGTCGCGACCGGATGGTGATGAACCCCGACGGCACCTGGAGCCGCCACATAAATCCAGGGCTGACCCCGTCGATTTTGTATGGTCTCCGCGTGGTCGTGGTGCAGGAACAGTTCACTGCCAAGGCACGGCGAGACGGCGTTCCGTTCGACGACTTTGGCGGCAACCTGGCAATGGATACCGAGAATGTGATGCTGGGCTGGCAATTTGGCGGCGATCTGGTGCGGCGGGAGGAGCGCTACGAGTATGGGGCGCGCATGAAGTTCGCCGGCCTGGTTAATTTTGCCCTGGCGGACGTTTATGCCCAATCCAACGACACCATCACCGGCCTGCCGCCGATCGACGAGTTTCGCGACGCGAGCGAAGTCAACATGGCGTTCCTAGGCGAGGTCGACTTTGGGGCCAAGTATTTTCTCAGTCCCGGTTGGGCGGTGCGATCGAACGTGGAAATGACTTGGATTCAGGGAATCGCCGTCGCCACCCAGCAGCAGCCGTTTGCCACTGGGCCGGTGACCAACGTGAACGTGGCGGGAAACGCCTTCTATCTGGGCATTTCCGTCGGTCTGGAAGGACAGTGGTAGCCGGCCCGACGGCCAATCGAAGCATGCGGGCCGGCTAAGCGGCCCACCTGCGGGAGGGGTTTGCTGGCGGTTTCGCGTTCGCCGCCTTGTCAATAGTGCCGTTTACCTAACTGGCGCTGGCGGTTAGTCTATTAGGCTAATGTCTTGCGCCGTCCGCATTGGTTCGTCGAGCGCAAGCGGCCATGGATGGCAGCAGTCGGCGCCGTCGGCCCGATTGCCGACACGCTCCGCCCGCCTCAAGAATGCATCCCGCCGCTTGACACTCCCCGCGCCAGTCGATCGACGAACGGAAGCGAGCGATCCCGGCAAAATCCCTGTTCTTGTCGCACTCTTGGCTTCCGCCTGCGGCAGAACCCTTGTTGCGGCGACGAAATTCGCATGAAAACGACCTTTTTTTCCCGCCGTGCCTTCTTCCTGGTGCTGATTTTCGTGTTTCTCGTGCCGTTGGTTCTCAGCGGCGCGCGGCGCGCGGTAGAATCGAACAAGAACGACGTCAAGGCGTGGCTGCCCGACCGATACGAAGAAACCGCCGTGCTGGAGTGGTTTCGCGATCATTTTCTCGGCGAGCAGTTTATCCTCGTCAGTTGGGAAGGCTGCACGCTGGGCGATAAACGGCTCGACCTGATGGCCCG
>JBGTJT010000544.1:0-2913 GCA_041744995.1 Pirellulales bacterium
CTTGCGTTGCTTGTGGGTTTTGCAACATCAATGTGACGCGGGACGCCTTCTTTATGAAATACCGATTTCTAACTCCCCTTTTCCAACCAAATCAACGCGCCATTTCACCCGCAAAAATGCGCCTCAGCGAGACTACACCCGTTCTTTCATGGTGAATCAGGCGAATGCAATTCGCGTGCCCATCCGTTTGCCTATTTGTCGCCACGGCACTGGCTGTTAAGTTACGCCTACAAAAGCGCTGGGTTGGTTTGAAAGTGCCCCCTCGTCGTCTTCTGTTTGGACCCAGGTAACACCGAACGTGCCAGAATCAACGATTGCAATTAGCTCGAACGTGCCATCAGCTTGAACCGTAGCCGAGTAGCCTTCCAGCACGCCATAGAAGTAAACAACCCAGCCCGTCGGGTCGTGATCGACATCGGTGACTAGTCCCGTAAACGTCCAAATGCCACCTGGTGCTTCACTTCCGACGAAGTTGGATATCACGGGAGCGTCGTTCACAGGGTTAACTGTCACGTTGACGGTGGTTTCGACGAACAGTCCCCCCGTATCGGTCGCCCGTACGACGATGACCGCTTCGCCATAGGCGTCGTCGGCGAAGTCGAATGTGATCTCGCCCGTTACGTCGTTGATCGTGATCGAGTTGAACAGTTCTGTATTCGAGTTGCCCACGACTTGGAAGTCGAGGTCGGCAACGTCGTCTTCCAGATCGTCGAAGGCGTTGAACAGCGACATCACCTGGTCGACGGCGTCTTCGTCCACATGAATGTCGGCCAGGCCGGACGTGGTGGGCGCATCGTTGCCGACCCCGGCCGGATCGCCCGTGGTGGCAAGATTTCCAAGCTTTTGCAATACAAAGCCGTAGTCCGTCGCATCAATGTTGCCGCTGCCGTCGAGGTCTCGCATTGGATCGTAGTTGGCATCGGCAGTGGTCGTGTCGCGAACGAACGCTGTGTAGCTGTAGTCGGCGGCCGAAACAGCCCCGGACTGATTGGCGTCCCCGGGCAATACCACAAAGATGAATTCGAAATCGCCGCCGGCGGTCCCATTGCCCGACGAATAGGTACTCGTTTCGTCGGTCCACTCACCGTCCAGCACGTCGTTGGTCATATTGACCACCGGGTCGGCGCCGTCGCCGTCCAAGTCAATCAGAATGCGATCGTTGGCGATCACCTGCGAAAGGGTCCAGGTGGCCGTAAAGGTTTGGGCGTCGTATTGGAAGTCGGAAAACCCGTACTGGGTGACGTTCACGCCGGTGACGGCCAAATCGGCGGCCTCGACGCGGACGTCCTCGCTGAATCGAATACGAATCTGGTCGAGATTGTTCCACGGCAGCGGTGCAAGCTGGCCGCCCCCCGTCGGAATCGAGTAACCGCCGTCGCCCAAGTTGTTGGCTGCGAGATAGTCGACAAAGTCGGTCTCCCAGGCGGTGCTGGAAACAACGACGTCCTCCACCGTCGGCGGCGTGCCCGACAGCACGCGTCGCTCTTCGAGCCGTTCCATTCGTAAGGCAGCAGCCCGCAGGCCGAATCGTCCCAGGTGCGCGCGTACACTCATCGTTGCCACTCACAAAAGGCTTGAAACGGGGAAACTGGCGAAGTTGATTAGGCGAACCGGTGCAATTCCGCAATCGACCGATGGCGGAGAAAAACTGGCCCCACGGGTCCGCTAATAGAGTTGTCGAAATCGGCCTGCAAAAGCGGACACGAATTCGGCGATTTCTACTTCCACGGTAATTGGGAGGCCGTGGATGAAAAGAAAAAGATCGCGAAAAAGCGGTTGGCGTGGCTGGATCGTGCCTGCGGTTGCACGATCGTGCCGGCTGTACGAGATCTGCGTCGCCGTTGGCCCGAGAGGCGTTGTCTCGAAGGGGCGAAGGGATCAGCCAGGGGCGATCGGCGGCCTGTTTCGGCGGCTATTGGTTCATCGCAAGGCCCGGCTCGATCAACAACTTCGGAGGGGCTTGTTTCCGAACGAGGGCTTGTTCCAGGGCTTCATGGAACCTCGGGTCGTCGGCGATTGAGGAAAAATGGGGATCTTTCTCAATTTGTTCTTTTTCTAAGGGCAGTCCGTGCTGACAAGCGAACTGAAAGACCTCAATTGCCCGTTCCGCCAACAATTCGTTTCGACTGGCGCCAATCGCCACTAATCGCGCCGCCATAAGCAATCCATGTGCATTTTGCTCAGAGCAGTCAACAATCGCAGCCACATTTTCAATCGCCGACACCGAAAGAACGCCAGATGGTTCTTGGATCAATGCCAAGTCGGCAATGAGCCGATTCACAAATACTACACAATTCGGCGTATTCAATTCGACTGCCTTGTCCAAATGCCCCTTAGCTTCAATTGCTCTCGCCGATGGGAGTCGCAGCAAACAATGCGCAAGATTATTGTGAAGATCAACGGATTCGCCGCCCTGCTGTAAAACGATCTCGTAGATTGCCATCGCTTCTTTGTGAAATCCCGACTCCGCCAGGCAGTAGGCTAGGCCCATAAGCGGCCGCCAGTCGTCGCTTAGCTTCGATGCGGCGTTGAACTCGCGGTGCGCTTCGGCCACGCGTCCCTGTTTCAGTAGGCCCAGCCCGCGGAGGTACAACGCGTCGACGTCGTCGGGATATTCCTGCAACAAGGGATCCAATAGTCGGACCACCTCGCCCGGGTTGTCTGTCTCGTAAGCTGCGACCGCCGCCTGGTAGACTCGCTCACGATAGGGAGGCCGGTTGTAAGCGGCGGCGCCCAGCACCGCGGAGACAAGCAGCAGCATCGCGGCCGTCGCCAGCACCGCCCGTCGGTGCAATCTGCTCCAGCGGCGAATTCTGGCCGCCTGAGAGATCGATTTGCGAAGCGCCATCCCCACGTCGAGCATTGCCGGGCGGTGGCTCGGTTGCGGCGCCAGGCAACGCGTCACCAGATCGG
>JBGTJT010000545.1:0-6642 GCA_041744995.1 Pirellulales bacterium
CGTGACAATCCCGGTCAGCGGCGTCGGAACCTGAACATGCGTTTGCCCAGGACGCTCGACGATCATGGCCGGCACGGTGATGCTGCGAGTGTAGGGGCGTTGTTGAACTCGGTAGGGACGGTAGCCGATGTTCTTTAGCGCCTGGGCGCTCAGTTCGAGCGACTCGGCGTCGGCGCCGGGTCCGTGGTCGTCATGTTCGGGGTGGTCCTCCCCGCTGTTTACCGATCCGGGCAAGGCGGCGGCCAGTCCCTGTTGCAGCGGCGGAATCCAAATGGTTCGCGAGAAAAAGGCAACGACCGCAAACAATGCGATTAAGCCCAGCACGCTTACGAATCTAAGAAAAAAGCCTTTCATGGGGCACCTATTCACGGAGTGGCTAACGGATCGAGATGATCGAGGTCGACCGAGGCGGATCCCTCGACGACGGATTCTAGAAAACGGATCGAGCAAGAGGGCCGAAGCAGTTTGCTCCGGCCACGGCGGTCGTTCCGACAGGCGGCCTGCTCAGATCAGCAGGCGGCAGAACGCAAGATGGGCGCGCACCGGTAGCGGGTGACTCGCAACTAAGTCGCTTGACAAGACCCTCAGGGCGCTGCGAATGCCGCAGCAAGCGGCTTCGCCCTCGGGCGACAGTTGCAACGGTCCGTCAAAAGCTGGCGACAGCACAAGCGGCCCGGTCCCGAGCGCGTTGTTGACCCATTGGCAATGGCAAGGGCAATCGTGATCGTCGTCGTGCGGGGTGGGCGTCGGCGAATGCTCGATCGGCCCGTGTGAATGACCGTGCCGATGACTGGTCGCGGTCTCTGCACCGTGGGCTCCGTGCAGCAGATCGGCAGCAACCAGATCGTGCCGGCAACAACCGATCAACGCCTGGATCAGCAAGGCGAAGGCACAAATCAGGTTGACGGCAATCTGGAGCATGGCGGATTTCTTTCCAAGGCAATAATACTCAGTATAGTCTCACGAAGCGATGCCTCCCAATCCCAGAATCCATTCCAACTGGACTTTTGCCTAGGGTTGCGGACGATAGAATGAGGCGATTCAAGCCTCCACGGAATTGGACCCACGAATGGACGCCGTCCATCTGGAAATACTCCCGCAGCCCGACGATTACACCTGCGGGCCAACGTGCCTGCAGGCGATTTATCGCTACTTCGAGGACAAATTGCCGCTGGAGCAGGTGATTCGCGAGACGGGCCGGCTCGACGAAGGAGGGACGCTGGCCGCCTGGCTGGGCAGCCATGCCCTGGAGCGAGGCTACCAGGCGACGATCTACACCTACAATCTGCGGCTGTTCGACCCGACCTGGTTTCGCCCGGAAGGTACGGATTTGGTGCGGAAATTGCGAACTCAGTTGGAGTTCAAGGAATCGGCCAAGTTTAGTGCGGCGACCGACGCCTATCTGGGATTTCTGGAACACGGCGGCGAGGTGCGGATGCAGGACTTGACCCGATCGCTGATCCGTAAATACTTGACTCGTGGGACGCCGATCCTCGCCGGGCTGAGTTCCACCTACTTGTACCAGTCCGCCCGCGAATGGGGGGACAACTGGGACGCGGACGACGTGCGGGGGATACCGCAGGGGCACTTTGTCGTGCTCTGCGGGTACGATCGACTGACCAAGATGGTTCGCGTGGCCGATCCGTACCTGAAGAATCCGCACGCCCCGAGCGAAAACTATTACATCGTCCCTGTGGATCGTGTGATCTGCGCGATCCTGTTGGGCGTGCTGACGTATGATGCAAATTTGTTGATTTTGAAACCACGGAAGAAGTAGGTCGGTCTCGCAGCTCCGGCCTGAAAACAAAGGAACCCATTCACGTGGCGATATTGATCGTCGTGAACGACCCGCGGCTGTGGCCGCTTGCCATCCCCGATGTGGAGGTTGTCTCGGCTCGTTGTTATCTTACCAAGCCGGAGTATAGCGAACTACGAAACGTCAAGCTGTTCAATCTCTGCCGCAGCTATCGCTATCAGAGCGCGGGCTACTACGTCTCACTGCTGGCCGAGGCCCGCGGCCATCGCCCGCAGCCGGATGTGACAACCATCCAGGATCTCAAGAACCAGGCAATGGTTCGCATGGTATCCAGTGAACTGGACGAAGAAATCCAAAAGAGCTTAGCCCGCATCCAATCCGACAAGTTCACCGTCAGTATTTATTTCGGCCGCAATCTCGCCAGGCGGTACGACCGGCTGAGTCTTCAGTTGTTCAATATGTTTCGCTCGCCCCTGTTGCGGGCGCAGTTCAGCAAGGACAAGGAAGGCCGCTGGCAATTGCGGGGCGTTTCGACGATCTCGACCAATGAAATACCGGAGTCGCACCGGGCGTTCATCGCGCAGATGGCCGCCGAGCACTTCGCCGGCCGCACCGGCCGAGTTCGTCGCAAGGCGCCGCGACGATACGATATGGCAATCCTGCTTAACCCCAACGATCCGGAACCGCCGTCGGACGAGAAGGCGATTCAGCGATTCACCAAGGCGGCCGAGGCGCTGGCGATCGGCGTGGAGCGAATCACCCGCGACGACTACGGTCGTCTGGGCGAGTTCGACGCCCTGTTCATTCGCGAGACCACCTACGTGAACCATCACACCTACCGCTTCGCTCGCCGGGCCGCCAACGAAGGACTGGTGGTCATCGACGATCCGGTCTCGATCGTCCGGTGCACGAACAAGGTCTATCTGGCCGAACTGCTGGCCCGCAACAAGATTAACACGCCCAAGACGATCGTCGTCCACAAGGACAATATTAATGGGCTGGCTGAGCAGTTAGGCTACCCCATCGTACTCAAGAAGCCAGATAGCGCCTTTTCGGTGGGCGTGACCAAGGCGGAGGACGAAGCGCAGTTGAACGAGCAGCTCCAGCGGCTGCTGAGCGAGTCGGATCTGGTGGTAGCGCAAGAGTTTCTGCCGACCAGCTTTGACTGGCGGATCGGTGTGCTTGATGGTCGGCCGCTCTATGCCTGCAAGTACCACATGGCGCCGAAGCACTGGCAAATCATCAAGCAAAACGTCGAGGAGAAGGATCGCTACGGCAAAGCCGACACGCTGCCCGTTGAAGTTGCCCCGCGGCGGGCGATTAGCGTGGCGCTGAAGGCGGCCAAGCTGATTGGCAACGGGCTGTACGGCGTTGACGTGAAGCAGTCGGGCGATAAATTCTACGTGATCGAGGTGAACGACAATCCCACGATCGAAGCGAACGTCGAGGACCGTATCTTGCGGGATGAACTTTACCGCCGCGTCATGCAGACGTTTCTGACCCGCATCGAACAGCGCAAGGCCGGCCTGGGGGGCAACGCATGACGAGCAAGCCTCTGGGGCTGTTTGACGGTTTTGGCGTCGAGTTGGAGTACATGATTGTCGATCGCGACACGCTCGCGGTTCATCCTGTCTGCGACAAACTGCTCGCAGCGGTTGCGGGACAAATTACCGGCGAGGTCGAGCTAGGCCAGTTCGCCTGGTCGAACGAACTGGCGCTGCATGTGCTGGAATTCAAGACCAACGGACCGGCTGCGTCGCTCGATGAACTGGCGGCCGGTTTCCAACAGCAGGTGGCGCGAGCCAATGAACTGCTACGCCCACTGAACGCGTGCCTGCTGCCCGCGGCGATGCATCCCACCATGGATCCGCATACCGAGATGCAATTGTGGCCGCACGAACACAGCGCGGTGTACGAAGCGTTCAATCGCATCTTTGATTGCCGCGGCCACGGATGGGCCAATCTGCAAAGCATTCACTTGAATTTGCCATTCGCGGACGACGAGCAATTCGGCCGCCTGCACGCGGCGATTCGGCTTCTGCTGCCGCTGCTGCCGGCGCTGGCGGCCAGCAGTCCGCTGATCGACGGCCGCATCGCGGACCATCTCGATCAACGACTGGCCGTCTATCGTGGTAACGCGGCCAAAATTCCATCGGTCAGCGGCGCGGTCATCCCCGAGCCTGTCTACACCCGCGCCGCCTACGAGCGCGAGATCCTGCAGCCAATGTACCGCGACATCGCCCCTTTCGATCCGGAAGGCGTATTGCAACACGAGTTTCTCAACGCCCGCGGGGCCATCGCCCGCTGGGATCGGCAGACCATCGAGATCCGCGTGCTCGACGTTCAGGAATGTCCCGCGGTTGACTTGGCGATTCTGTCGCTGATTGTAGCGGTGTTGCGGGAGTTGATTGACGAACGCCATGCGCCGCTACGACAGCAGCAAGCGGTTTCACAGACGACGCTAACGGGACTGCTTGCAGCAACAATCCGCGAAGCGGATCTGGCGCCGGTTGCCGATTCCGAATACCTGACGACACTAGGCGTCGAAGACGCTGGCAGTCCGACGGCCGGCGAGGTGTGGCGGCGGTTGCTTCAGCGAGCCGAGCTATCCTCGGAGGCGCGCGAACCGTTGGAGGTGATTCTGTGCGAGGGTCCGCTTGCCCGGCGGATGCTGGCCCGCTGCGGGATCAGGCCAAGTGCGGCATCCATCCAGCAGCTCTGTCGCGACTTGGCCGAGTGCCTCGCCGCAGGGCGGATGTTGCATGGATGAGTCACCCCAAGCCGCCGGAAGCTCTTGCCGCGGTATGTTATGAAGCCGACGCGATTGATCCTTACCTGCGAACATGCCGGCAACGAGGTTCCGCCGCAATTGCGCGAGCAACTCGGAATCCCGCCGCGCGTAGTGGACAGCCATCGCGGCTACGACCGGGGCAGCCTGGAGATAGCGCAACGCCTGGCCCGCGCCTGTCGAGCGGAATTGCTGGTGTCGCAAACATCGCGGCTGGTGGTCGACTTGAACCGCTCGGAACGATCGCCGGAGTTGTTTTCCCGTTATGCGGAGCGGCTCAGCCAGAAACAGCGCGACGAGTTGCTCCAGCGATATTATCTTCCCTTCCGCGAGAAGGTTCGCGAGTCGATTGCGAGGCAAATCGCCGTCGGCGGTCGGGTGCGGCATCTGTCCGTTCACACCTTCACGCCGATCCGCAACGGCGTCAAACGGACGGCTGACGTGGGGCTGTTGTACGATCCGCAGCGGACCTCCGAGCGCACTTTCGCCGTTCAATGGCGGAAGACGATCGAGCGGCTCGATCCGAGTCTGCGGGTTCGCATGAACTATCCCTATCTTGGGACCGACGACGGGCATACGACCGACTTGCGAATGCGATTCTCCGACGACTATGCCGGGATCGAACTGGAAGTGAATCAAGCGTTTTTCCGTGCCGGCAGAAGCCTGCGGCGGCGCGCGGCCTTGCTTGAGGTACTCTCCGAAGCGCTTGTCAGCGTGATTTGACTTCCTGATGATTTATCGCGCCGTCCGCGATCTCCGCGGCTGGCATGATTGAGCCTAAGCCAGCATCTTCTCGGCCACCTCGCCGGCCACATCCGTTAGCCGGAACTCGCGGCCCTGGAGCTTGTAGGTGAGCTGCTTGTGATTGATCCCCAGCAGATGCAGGATCGTGGCGTGCAGGTCATGCACGCTCATCGGATCTTCGGTGGGGTAGTAGCCTAGTTCATCGGTCGCCCCATAGCTGGTCCCTCCCTTGACTCCGCCACCGGCCATCCAGACGCAGAAGGCGTCCTTGTGATGATCGCGTCCGATCGACTTCCGATCGCCTTGCGCCATCGGTGTGCGACCGAACTCGCTCGACCAGACGACCAGCGTTTCGTCGAGCAGGCCGCGCTGTTTGAGATCGCGGATCAAGGCGGCCAGCGGCTGATCGACGTCCTTGCACTTTCGGGGCAATCCACTTGCGAGGCTGCCGTGATGGTCCCAGTCGGCGTCGTAAAGCTGCACGAAGCGGACGTCCCGCTCGATGAGCCGCCGCGCCAACAGGCAGTTGTTGGCGAACGACGCGCCGCCCGGCTTGGCACCGTAATCCTTAAGCGTGGCGGCCGATTCCTGCGACAGGTCGCTCAGTTCCGGCACCGACGCCTGCATCTTGAAGGCCATTTCGTACTGCGCCATGCGGGTGACGATCTCCGGATCGCCGATCTCCTGCATCTGTATTTCGTTGAGATGATTGATGCTGTCGATCATGCGGCGGCGGTCCTCGCGGTCGACGCCGCGGGGATTGGAGAGGAACAGCACCGGATCGCCGGAGGTGCGGAACTCGACCCCTTGATGCACGGTCGGCAGGAAGCCGCTGCCCCACAAGCTGCTGCCGCCTCCGGGGACCGAGCCGCCGCTGACCAGCACCACAAAGCCGGGCAGATCCTCGCTGGGGCTGCCCAAGCCATAGGTGGTCCAACTGCCGACGCACGGCCGGCCGAAGCGGCCAAAGCCGGTTTGCATGAACAACTGGGCCGGGGCGTGGTTGATCAGCTCGGTGTGAACCGACTTGGCGACGGCCAACTCGTCGGCCACCGTCGCCAAATGCGGCAGCAACTCCGAGAAATGAAGCCCGCTCTCGCCATGTTGCTGGAACTTGTAGGGCGATGCGAACACTTTGGGCACACCGCGAATGAAGGCGAAACGCTGGCCTTCGATATACTCGGCCGGCACATCCTTGCCGTCGTACTTGGCCAGCGCCGGCTTCGGTTCAAACAGATCCAAATGCGACGGCCCGCCGACCAAATGGACGAAGATCACATGCTTGGCCCGGGCCGGAAAATGCGGCTCGCGGACGGAAAGCGGTTGCTCGCCTTCCAGCTCCGCCCCGCGCACG
>JBGTJT010000546.1:0-10140 GCA_041744995.1 Pirellulales bacterium
GCCCCAGTGGTTGACGGTGTCGGTAAGTTGATCGCCGATCTGCACAATCCGCTGCTTGTATGCCTCGCGATTGGCCGTCAGCCCGGCGATGCTGGTGGTGACAATCGCGCCCAGGCCCAGAAAGATCAAAATCCCTAGCAGCATGGCGACCAGCAGCGCCAGCCACTTGGGAATCCTGCCGTTGACGACCAGCCAATTGACCAGCGGCGACAACACGATCGCGGCGAACAGCGCCAAGGTAAAGGGAACCAGCACCGGCCGCAGGAACATCATCGCCACGGCCAAGGCAATGATGGTCAGCACGACCAGACAAAATGTCTGAATACGGCGGTCGGAGATTGGCTGCGGAGCAGGGGACGGATCGGCCACGGTCGCAATTCGCGATAAAGGTTGTATTTCAGGTCGAAAAGCAATAGTTGAGGATTCTAACCTAGCAACCAACCGGGACGAAGAGTAAAAGGCCGATTTTGACGAGCCTTCGATCAGGGGGCCAATCTTGGTATAATTCTTCGATCCCCGAACTCACCCTCGGCGGCGGGTGGCTGTTGCGGCCACCGGACGCCTCATTCCCACCAAAGGAGCTTTCGATGAAACGTTCGACAATCTTGCTCGGAATCTTGAGCCTTTCGCTGATTCTGGCGGGTCCGCTGCCCGCGCAAGACAAACCACTGGATACCGATTCCGCCAAGGCCAGCTACGGCATCGGCCTGAACATCGGCCGCAGTCTCAAGCGGGACTCGATGGAAATCGACACCACAATCCTGCTGCAAGGCATCAACGACGCCCTGGCCGAGAAGGAACCGAAGATTACCCAGGAGGAATTCCTTGCCGCGCTGCAAAAAATGCAGGCCGCGGCCGTAGAGAAGAGCAATCCCGACGCCGCCAAGAACCGCGAAGCGGGAGAGGCCTTTCTGGCCAAGAACAAGCAACGTCCCGAGGTAAAGACGACCGCCAGCGGTTTGCAGTACGAGGTCATTGA
Source organism: Pirellulales bacterium (assembly GCA_041744995.1). Taxonomy (GTDB): domain Bacteria; phylum Planctomycetota; class Planctomycetia; order Pirellulales; family UBA7805; genus JBBDLY01. The sequence continues at coordinate 980 of JBGTJT010000546.1, forward strand.
AGAGGGCGAGGGGGCCACTCCCAAGGAGACCGATCTGGTCAAGACGCATTACAAGGGCACCTTGCTCAGCGGCAAGGAATTCGACAGCAGCTATGGTCGCGGCGAGCCGGCCGTATTCCCGGTGAATCGCGTGATCGACGGCTGGACCGAAGCCCTGCAACTGATGAAAGTCGGCGGCAAGTGGAAGCTCTACATCCCGTCCGACTTGGCCTACGGCGTACAAGGCGCTGGCGAGGACATCGGCCCTAACGAGACGCTGGTGTTCGAGATTGAACTGCTCGGTATCGAACAGCCGAAGAATTAGGCTTGAGGCTTGAGACTTGAGGTTTGCAATTGACGGGCCGGTCGGACTTTGGGTTCGGCCGGCCCTTTTTGTGTTTAATGGGACCGCGGTTTGGGTTACCATAGGGAGACTGCCCTGCCAGTCTTCCCCGACATGCATCCTTCCGGTTCATCCTCCCTGGGAATCACTTCATGTACTGCCCTCGACTCCGCGCTCCGTTGGCACTTCTCATGGTACTGCTGTTCGCTCTGCCGGTGGTGGTCGAGGCGCAGAAGCAGCGGAACAAGAAGCGAAACAACATCCAGGCGGCGCCGACGACCGAGCCGAACAGCACCGACGACTTCGAGCAGTACGGCATCTATCAACAGACCGCGCCGCGCCCCAAGTCCGTCAAGCCGGTCGCCACGCAATTGCCATTGAAGCTGCACGCGGGCGACCGTATCGCTTTGATCGGCAACACGCTGCTGGAGCGGATGCAACACTTTGGGCATTTCGAGGCGTTGCTGCAGCAGACGCACACAGAGCATGAATTGGTCGTTCGCAATCTATGCTGGCCGGCCGATACGCCCGACTTGCAGCCGCGGCCGGAGAACTTCGCCGACGTCGAGCAGCATTTGTTTCACGAGCGGGCCGATGTGATCTTCGCCGCCTTCGGCTTCAACGAGTCGTTCGCCGGCGAGCAGGGCCTGCCGGCGTTCCGCAAGTCGCTGAGCAGCTTTGTCGCGAATCTCAAATCGAAGGCGTTCAACGGCGAGACCGCGCCGCGCATCGTGCTGGTCTCTCCCATCGCCAACGAGAACGTGCCGCGGGTGGCCGCCGCCGACCTCAATAACGAGCGAATTGCCCTGTATGCCGAGGCAGTTCGCCAAGTCGCCGCCGAGCAACAGGTTGGTTTCGTGGATGTTTTCGCCCAGACGCAAAAGCGGTTTGCCGCAGGCAACTCCGGCTTGACGTTCAACGGCTGCCACCTGACCGAAGAAGGGTACGCCTGGTTCGCCCAACTCTTGTTCGCGGGTGCGCTGCAGCGCGAGCCGCCCGCCTACAATCGCGGGCTGCTGGAGACGATCGTCGATAAGAACAACCAGTTCCTGCGCCGCTACCGGCCGGTTAACACGTTCTACTACACCGGTGGACGTCGTCAGCAATATGGTTATCTCGACTTCCTGCCGGCCATGCGGAACTTTGATCTGATGACCGCCAATCGCGACGAGCGCATCTGGAAACTGGCCCAAGGCAAGCCGGTGACGGAAGCAATCGACGACGGCAACGTTCCGCCGCTGCCGAAGACGCCGGAAAGCCGCGGCGCCAACCGCTGGATCACCGCCGCAGAGGAATTGGCGGAGTTCAAGGTTGATCCGCGGTTCGAGGTCAATCTGTTCGCCGGCGAGGAGCAGTTTCCTGATATCGCCGCTCCGATCCAGATGCGGTGGGATTCCCAAGGCCGCCTGTGGGTGAGTTGCTCGACCACCTATCCGCACGTTTACCCTGGCAACGAACCGAACGACAAGCTGGTCATTCTGGAAGACACCGACGGCGACGGGCGGGCGGACAAGTCGACCGTGTTCGCCGACAACCTGCACATACCCTTGTCGTTCGAGTTCGGCGACGGCGGCGTGTATGTCTCCGAACAGCCGCACCTGACCTTTCTTCAGGACACCACCGGCGACGGTCGGGCCGACGTGCGGCAAATCGTGTTGACCGGCTTCGGCACGGAGGACTCGCATCACTCGCTGCACGACTTCACCTGGACGCCCGATGGCGATCTCCTGTTTCGCGAATCGATCTTCCACCATTCGCAAGTCGAAACGCCCTACGGACCGGTGCGGCAGCAGAACAGCGGCTGGTTCCGTTTCGAGCCGCACAGTCAGCGACTGACCAGCTTCGGTTCGTATCCCAGCACCAACCCCTGGGGCGTGACCTTCGACGATTGGGGCCAGCACGTGGCCAGCCATCCGATTTATGCCGCGGCCTTCCACGCGCTCGATCCGCCTTACCCGCAACAGCACCCCGCGCCGAAGGGCTTGCGTGCCTACTCTGGAACCTGCGGCCACGAGTTTGTCGACTTTGCAACCTTTCCGGAAGAATTGCAAGGACACTTCATTAAGGCGCGCTACAAACCGACCAATCGCATCGAAATCCATAAGTGGAAGGAAACCGAATTCGGCTACGACGAGGAGTATGTCAGCGACCTGATCTTCTCCGGCAATCTGAGCTTCATTCCGGTCGACATCGGTTTCGGGCCTCGCGGCGCGATGTACGTGTGCGACTGGTACAACCCGATCAAGGGCCACGCGCAATACTCGTTACGGGACGAGCGTCGCGACCGGCACTCGGGCCGCATCTGGCGGATTACCGCCAAGGACCGCCCGCTGCAAGAGCCGCCGAACTTCGCCGAGGCACCGATCGAGGAACTGCTCGAATTGCTCAAACGTCCCGAGTACCGCTATCGCTATTGGGCCAAGCGGGAACTGCGCGAGCGCGACGCCGCCGCGGTCAAGTCGGCGCTCGACGCGTGGGCGGCAAAGCTCGACGCCGCCGATCCTCGCTTTCGGCATCATCAAATCGAGGCCGTGTGGACCTATCGGTGGATCGGCGCCCATAATGCGGACCTGCTGCGCGAACTGCTCACGTGCAGCCAGCCGCAAGCCCGCGCGGCGGCCACGCAGCAGTTGCGGTACTGGCATGTGCATCTACCGAATGCGATCGATCTGCTCCGCCGCGCGGCGAACGATTCGCATCCCACGGTTCGCATGGAGGCGATCATCGCGGCCAGCTACATCGGCACCCGCGCGGCGCTCGACGCGGCCCTCGACGTACTGAAGCATCCCCGCGGCGGACATTTGCAGTATGCGATTGTCTGCTCGCTCAACTCGCACACCCTGCAACGGCATTGGCAGGGCAATTCGCGCTACGCCCACATTCCGCGACTGCTCAAGGCAGCCGACCGCAACGACGCCCTCAAGGAACCCGCTCCTTCCGCCGGGCAAGCCGAGTTCGACAGCCAGCCGGATCTGAAAACAGTCCCGATTGGCTGCATCCCCGAGCGGATGCTGTTCACCGTCGACAAGTTCGTGGTGCGGCCCGATCAGCCGGTCAAGATCGTGTTCAGCAATCCCGACGCCACCGACCACAATCTGCTGATCGTGCAACCGGGCGCCCTGGCCGAGGTGGGCATGGCGGCCAACGAAATGGCGGCCGACCCCAAGAACGCTGACGGCGACTTCATCCCCCAGTCGAAACAAGATCTAATCCTGCACGCCTCGCCAATGATCGGCCCCACCCGCAAGTCGCTGGTGCATGTAATGCGGTTTACGGCGCCGACCGCGCCGGGCGTATACCCGTTCGTCTGCACCTTTCCGGGCCACTGGGTCGTGATGAACGGCGTGATGGTCGTGGCCGGCGACGAGGCCGAGGCCGATCGCCTACTGGCGGCGCAGCAGCCGCAGATCGTGCAGCAATGGACGTTGGCCGACTTCGACGACGAATCGTTCGCCCCCCGCGACGACGAACAAACCTTGGCCCGCGGCCAGGAAGCCTTCATGAAAGCCCGCTGTCATCAATGCCATGTATTTGGCGGCCACGGCGTGAACCTTGGACCTGATCTCAAGCAAACGATCACCTGCCTTAAGGGGCACGCCCTGTTGATGCAGATTCTCGATCCGTCCAGCGACATCCACCCCAAGTACCAGGGCTATCAATTCTTCACCGAAGACGGCCGATTCGTCAGCGGCATCCTGGCCGACGAAACGGACAAGGAATACCACGTGCTGCAGAACCTGCTGACCCCCGACGACGTGACGGTGCTTGCCAAGCAGGACGTCGAGGAGAAGATCGAATCGCGGGTCAGCAGCATGCCGACTGGACTGGTAGACGGACTGACCCGGGAGGAAATTCTCGACCTGGTCTCCTACATCGAAAGCGGCGGGGCGGAGGCGCCCAAAAAATCGTCGCACCAGCACCAGAAAAAACCAGCCACTTCGCCCTAGCAGTAGGTCAGGCATTCCTGCCTGACCAAAAAAAGCAAAGGCTGGCCAACAAGGAGCGGTAGGGTGGGCATCGCCCACCAGCCAACAATTCCCCCCACGACGAGGAATCAAAAACATCGGTGGGCGGTGCCCACCCTACGACTCGATGCACTGCGTCCTGGCGCCTTTGCGCCTTGGCGTTCAGCTTACGGCCATTATGATCAACGCCAAGACGCGAAGGCGCTAGGACGCGGAGTTATCGCACTGAGGCAACCAGCGCAATCGAAACGACAATCCGGAAACAAGTCGGGACCAACTCGCCGCTGGTCGCGATCAAGGCAACTCCTCGACGGTGATGTCTGTGAAGTTGGCCAACTGGTCGTCGTTTGTCAGAAATACGTCGCAGCCAGACTCGATCGCGGCAGCGAGATGAAGGGCGTCTGCCAGGCCGTAACGCTTCGGCTGAGCGGGCGGATTGGCCGGGTAGGTCTGACCACCCCGGATTGCGCTGGCTCTGACGTACATCGCAGCGGTCAGGCCCAGCGTCCGCAAGTTCGGCTCGTGAAAGAAACGGAAAAAATACGACAACCGTTGACCGCCGCCTTGGCCAAACACAGGGACCAAACATTCGGTGCGCGTGAGTTCGCTGATCGCGAATCGATGGCCTGCCTGCTCGAGTGCGTCCAGGTGGTCCATCGCCCGCTTCTTGTCGGCAGCGTTGCCTTCAACCGCGTAGATGACGATCATCGTGTCCAGATAGTACAGCACTCACGGTCCCCCAGGCGATACGCCGCCGCGAGCGGCGTCTTGTTCGTCGTCTCGCGCTTCGTCCTCGGCCTGGCGTGCCGCTTCTTCTGCTTGAAGCTCGGCTGCGGAACGGCCTTGGAAACCGTGCGCTCGCTGCTCGGCGTCGATCTCCTGAATCAGCTTGGCTATGCCCCGCCGCGGTTGGCCCGTCGCGGCACTGCGAATCGTCACCCGCACAGGGCCAGGGGGGAGCAGCGGCTGATGAGATAGTCGCAGTTGCCCGTCTGAGCCTAGCGTGGCATCAAGTGTTTGTTCACTAATGTTCATGGCGAACCCTCCTGCCACGTATTCTAACCGGGGTCGCGGCCCACAGAAAGGATTTATTTTGGTTTCCCGCGAACCTAGGTGTTCGCAAAGACTTGGCAGGCCGCACGGCCGAGAACTCGCCGCATCTTTCTGCCATTCATTTTTCTGCCAAAGGCGACGCATCGGAGCAGCGACGTATCGAGACACCCGCGAACAAGAGCAACAGCAACCATCCCAACGTTCCGACCCATTGCTGCGTTTGGATCAGCCCCGGGGTCGGTTCAACACCTAGGTAGAAGATTGCCTGCTTCGTTGCGAAACACACCAGCGCAGCCGCAAACAGCAAGTAAGACTTGCGCTTCGACACCGCAACGGCTGCCACAGCAAGCAGCAGCGCGAGTAAAATCAACGGCAGGTCAAACCACCCTTCAACGCCATACAGCACCGAGGTAACCTCACTTGCATCAGCCATTTCTGCGTTCGGCATCGGGCAATCTCCCGCCGGAATAGCTTGACTATTTCTCGAAACATCTTAACGCGGTGCATTCTTCAATGTGACCGCAATTAAAGCATACTAACAACCTCGCCCAAACTCCCGACAGCGTTGGACCGCCTCGTTCGGCAATCCAGGCGTGCAGAAGTCCGGCTTGTATGAACGATGTTGGTCGCTCGAAACCGCCCAGGAGAGTGATTATGATGCCGCGGGCAGGCCGTAGTTCCACCCTCTGGCCTTCAATTCGAGCCATTCGTCTTTCCACGGCGATCCATCAATTGGGACCAGCGATTCCAACTCGGTCCATAGAGGCACATACCTGTGAACCAAGTCTATCCGTGCTTGAATATTCAGGTCGACTCTCGAAATGTAGAAAGGAACCTCCTTGGCAAGGTAATACAAATGATTGGCAGCGTCTCCACCCGCGATATAGGAGGGAACATTGTGTAGATGATCTGCCTCGATCTCGCAGTACCGATGCTCGCCATGGTAGCCGCCTCCACGGATGAACATGAGGCCGAACTCCAGGATTTCGAGGTACACCTCGTTGCGCCGAAGCAAATCTGGATCTCGCTGGTGGATTATGGGTTTAGTCACACCATTCTCCGGGATTCTGTCTTACCGTCGGACAACTTTTTTATCGGGCAAGATATATATCCGTTGTCGATGCGCGCACATGTGAAATAGCGCGCAGCCCCTTCAAACCGGATTCTACTCGGAAGCCGGGCTGGAGCAAAGCCTTAGAGGCACTTTAGCGGGAACCCGAAGTGCGCGTCGATGAGCAGTGGGAGTGCGCGGTAGGATGCAACAGTGCCAGACACGAAGTTACCAAGGCGCGAAAAACACTGAGAAATCGTTGTATTTTTCTGCCATTCATTTTTCTGCCAAACTTGAGAATGGCAGAAAAATGGCTGGCAGAAAAATAAGCTTCAGCCGTTGGTTAGCCCCTTATCCGAGCTGGCGGTTGCGTTCTCAAAATTTCGCCGAAACTGCCAGACGGCTTCCAGGACTTCTTCGTCACTGGCGTCCCACAGTCCGCGGCCATGCAGATCGGCGCACAATTCTCCCACCGCGGCCATCAGTTGGCCGGCACGCATCTCCGGGGCGATGTCGGATAACTCACTGAGCGCATCGAACAACTCGGTTCTTGTTTGGCGTTCGCTCATATTCGCTCCTTTACACGCGCTTAGCGAGACTCCTGCCGCGGAAAATAGGTCTCGACGACGTGCGCAAACTGCTCCGGGGTGTCGACTTTGGCGACGTGCTTGCGGAACTCGCGGGCGCCGGGTCGGCCTTGGGCGTAACAGCAGGCGAACTTGCGCATCAGTTGCGTCCCCCGGTCGTCGCCGAACCGCCGGCAGACCAGTTGGTAATGCTTGTCAAGCAAGGCGCGTTCCTCGGCCAAGGTGGGGTCGGCCGGGATCGGCTCGCCTCGCACGGCGGCGGCCGCTTGCTGGAACAGCCACGGCTTGTTCAGCGCGGCGCGAGCGATCATCACGCCGTCGACGTCGTATCGGCGGAACGCCTCGACCACCGCCCGCGGCGTCGACAGGTCGCCGTTGCCGATCAGCGGGATCTTTTTCAGATACGGTTTAATGGCCGAGATGCGGTCCCAGTCGGCCGAGCCTTTGAAATAGTCTTGCGCGGTGCGGCCATGCACGGTCAACGCCGCGGCGCCGGCCGCTTCGACTACCTGGGCAACGTCGATGGCGTTGATCTGGTCGCGGGTGCAGCCGAGCCGAATCTTGGCCGTCACCGGCGTCGGCGCGCAAGCGGCCACCACCTTGCTGATGATGGCGTGCATCCGGTCCGGCACCCGCAGCAGGTAGCTGCCGCTGTGGGCCTTTTCGGTCACCTGCCGCACCGGGCAGCCAAAGTTGATATCGACCACCGAGACACCGAACTCGCGCGCCAGCCGACTGCCGACCTCGGCCAGGTCGTCGGGGTCGTTGTCCCATATCTGCACAGCCAACGGCCGCGGCTCGTCCTTGACACCCCACAACCGGTCCGGGAACTCCTGTTCGTCCTGCTGGTTGATATGGATGAAGCCCTTGGCGTTGATCATCTCGGTCGCCTGCAGCCCGCTGCCGCCGAAATCGCGGACGATCTGCCGAAAGGCATAGTTGGTGAAACCCGCCATTGGGGCCTGCAAGATCGGCGGGTCGACGATCAAGTCGCCGATCCGCAACGCCGCGGGACGAACCGCCGGCAAGATCGGATCGAGATATCGGGCGGCAGGTGGCGGGGTGGCAGTCGACATACCCTCATTGAAGCGCAAACCGGCCCGCGGGGCAAGATCACCAACGGACGACTCGAAAAAATAGCTTCCGTATTAGTCCAGTCATTTGGAACAGGAGGAAACGGAGAGAACGGAGGAGAGGTTCTCTGTTACCTCCTTTTCGCTCCGTTCACTCCAAGTTGGTTCCAGGAGGAATCATTCGACTCACTCGATTTAGCCGTTTGATCTAGTCGAAGTTGATGATCAATCCCAGAGGAGTATCAAACAGCTTTCTGCGCTGAGCGAACAATCATTTGTGGATTTGCAAGTTTGCCGCCAACGCCTCGGCCGCGACTTCGCATGCGTTCATGGGCCAACGGGCCAAGGTGGTGCCCATTTTCGCGTTAGAATTGCCGGTAGTCCATGATACTGCTGTGAGCCTTATCTGAGAAACCTCGCATTTCAACCTCTGCATGTAGGTAACCGAGCCGAACAGAGATAACAGAGAATTTGCTTCTCCGTTTTCTCTGTTGTCTTCTGTTCAAACAAGCTCTGAACATGGCTTGCGATAAGGCAGAGCAAATGGAGATGTTATTCCGGAGCCATCCCCAAGCGACGCCAGGAGCCGATTTCGCGATCCAACAGGCTACTTCTGTAGCAGCAGCTTCCCATTGCGGGTTTGCAGCAGACGGTAGACTTCGCCACGATGTTCGATGTGGATCTCCCGCCGGCCTTGCAACAGGTCTTCGGAGCGGAGGGTGCGGGCAGGCTCTTCAGGCTCCTCTGGCGAGGAATCTGGCTTTGGTGATTCGTTCATCCGTACACCCTCCCTCGCGGGACGCTCGCCTGCTCTTGCGGCAGGCGACGGAGTGCTTCGATGCACCACTGGCAGCGTTCGTACTGCTCGCGGTCTTTGTAGTAGTCGAGCAAGCGGGAAAGCGTCTCGCGGCAGGGGACTGCCTGCAACTGGTCGCCGCGGAGGCCCGACAGCGTCGGCTCTAAGCCGTCAAGCTGTCCATCCTCGCGCAACGCCAGGGCCAGCGCCACGCGGTACAGCGTTCGCTCGGGCGCTAACTGAACCGCCCGGTGCAGCAGGGCGGCGACCTTGCGGGGCGCGTTTCCCAGTTTGCGGAGGTAATAGGCCGCGCC
>JBGTJT010000547.1:0-4360 GCA_041744995.1 Pirellulales bacterium
GCCGGCGTCGTCCGGCCCGCGGTGCGCCAGCGCGTCGGTCATCCGCCGCAGCACATCAGGCGGCAATGCCAAGTCGGGATCGAGATAAACCGCGCCGGTAATGCCGCACACAAATAATCAATCCACTCCCAACACTTTGAAAATTCCTTGGCAGAACTCGGGCAGGTCGTCGGGGCGGCGGCTGCTGACGAAATGACGATCGACCACCACGGCCGCATCTTCCCAGACCGCGCCGGCGTTGACCAGGTCGTCCTTGATGCCGGGCGAGCCGGTCACCCGCACCCCCGAGTAGACGCCGGCGGAAATCGGAATCCAACCGCCGTGGCAGATGGCGGCAACGAGCTTGCCCGCCTGGTCGAAGTCGCGGACCAATTGCAACACCTTCTCGTCGCGGCGAAGCTTGTCCGGGGCGAAGCCGCCGGGAACGATCAGGCCGTGGAAGTCGGCGGCCTCCATATCGGCGATCGCGGCGTCGCTCTTGCAAGGATAGCCATGCTTGCCGGAGTAGGTTTTCTCAGCCTGCGGACCGGCCACGACGAACTGCCCGCCGGCTTCGATCAACCGCAGTTTGGGATACCACAGCTCGAGGTCTTCATAAACGTCGTCGACGAAGCACAAGAACCGCTGGTCGGCCAGGGGGCGTTTAATAGTCATGGGGTTCTCCTTGGTTTGAGGTTCACTCATTGTATCGCGATACTTGGCCTCCGGTGAATACACCAGTTGCTCTCGGTGGTTTGCTCGCCGTTTCGTGGAACCCTTGCACGTTGACCGCAAGCTCGACGGAGCGGCAGTGCGGCCGGCAAACCACGTGGAAGCCCACGGGCAGGCCAAGGCTCTTCCGACGAGCTGGCGGGCGCGTTATCATTCAACGGTTGCTCGACTCTCCGAGTCGAGCGCCGGCGGCGTCCCGCTTTCCTACCAAAAAGAATTTCCACGGGAATACGTCCTCGCACCTCATTCTCGACTCGGCGAGTCGAGCAACCGTGCCTCGGAGCACCCTCATGATAAGCGACGAACTGCTGGCCATCCTGCAATGCCCCGAGACGCGGCAGCCGTTGCGGATCGCCGAGGGAGAGTTGATTGCGCGGCTCAACGGCCTGATCGGCGGCAGGCGGCTCACCAATCGCGTGGGGCAGAAGGTCGAAACCAAGTTCGACGGCGGGCTGATCCGCGAGGACGACAAGGTGCTGTTTCCCATCGTGGACGGTATTCCCATCCTGTTGATCGACGATTCGATTCACTTGGAGCAGGCCGAGGAGGGGAATCGAAAGGGGGACGCATGACCATCTTCAAAAAAATCATCGACGGCGAAATTCCAGCGGACAAGGTCCACGAGGATGAGCACTGCCTGGCCTTCCGCGACGTCGATCCGCAAGCGCCGACCCATGTGCTGGTGATTCCCAAGAAGGAGATCAGCAACCTGGAATCGCTCACCGCCGACGACGGCGAATTGATGGGACACATCTGGACGACGATTCCCAAGATCGCCGAGCAACTCGGCCTGCCCGGCGGCTATCGCGTGGTGGTCAACTGCGGCCCCGAAGGGGGCCAAAGCGTGGATCACCTCCACTTCCACATCCTCGGCGGGCGGCAAATGAAGTGGCCGCCAGGGTAGCGGACCGCAAGGGGGACTTACGTCCCAGGCTACGCTGTCGGGACTCCTTCGACTCGCTTTTGGGACTGCACGGGCCAGGGGCCCATGCTACCTAGTTAGTCCCGCGTGATGGTCACTTCGGAGCCTTCCACCCAGTGCTTCAGTTCCGGCGTGTAGTACAGGTAGGCTCGCGAGGCTGGCGCCTGGTACTGGCCGGGGATTTCGGCGATCAGGTCGAGACGCACTTCCACTTCTTGGCTGGGGGCCAGGTCGCGCCAGTAGCAGATCACTTCGCGGGCGCGGGTTTCGTAGTAGTCGATCACCCCCTTGGCGACCAGTTCGTCGAGTTGGTCGGGCCGCGTTTTCAAGCCGGCCGGGATGCCGATGATCGCCACGGTCATCGGCTGACCTTGGTCGGTGACGTTCGTCAGCTTGCTCTTGAGAGAGACCGTTTCGCCCGCGGCGACTTCGGCCTTGCCCAGCAGCGTTTCCAGCCGCACCGCGCAGTCGTCGTTGCTGATGGGCTTGTGCGTGCGGTAGGTGATATCGAGCGCGTAGGGCATCTTATTCTCGCCGGTCAACTCGATCACCAGGTTGTTCTCGCCCGGCGTGAGCTGCGCCTCGATGCCGTCCAGGCGGATCGTCTCCTCTTGGTCGGCGGTGAACTTGCGCGAGCCGATCAGCACCTGCCCGGCCGGTTCATCAACCGGAGGTGCGGCTGGTTCGTCGCCCGGTTCATCACCCGGTTGCACTAGGTCTTCGGCTTGCTCCGCGTTGGCCGCTTCCTCTTCGACCTGCGTGGCGCGGGTTGCACGGGAGGCGGTCGTTTTCGCGCCGGCGGCGGCGGTTTCGTCGGTCGGTTTTTCCGCCACCGAGATTCGCAACTCACCGCCGTTGTTGGTGCCGCGGTTGGCCTTGGCGTGTTCGACCATCGCCTTCAAGGCGAGGATGGTCGACTGAGTCGCCCCGAAACCGCCCCCTTGGCGGCTGGCGGTGATCCATTCCATTGCCTGGTTGGCCGGTTGGCGATACTCGGGCCGCTTCAACAGGGCCAGCGCCGCCAGGCTGGTCGTCTCCACGTCGAGCGAAATGCCGCCGCTGGAAGTGATCGAAGTCTCCGTCGCCTGGAACTTACCATTCTCCTGCTGCAAGCCGACCAGCTTCTTCAGCAAGGCGTCCGCCTTGGCGTGCTTGGCGTTGGCCGCGCTGGCGGCAGCCAGGGCGACGACGTAGGGATCTTCGCAATTCTCGGCCAAGGCGACCACGTGTTCGATCTCCTTGTCCATGCCCGACGCATCGCCTTCACTGAGCGCCCAGGTAATGTAGGCGTCGGTCACGTGCTGCGGCGCGCGGCCGAAGCTGTCGAGCGCCCGCTCGTTCCGCTGGTAGCCTCCCTTGCCGTCGCGGCGGGCGAGCAGCCAGTCGGCGGTCCGCTGGATCATCGCTTCGTCGACGTCGTACACCTCGCGCATATCGCGGAATTCCATCAGGCCGTAGGCGGTCAGCGCCTCGTGCCCTGGGTTGCCGCCGAACCACTCGTAGCCCCGCTCCGGCGATTCGTAGCCGGCCAGCTTGCCGTAGCCGTTATCGAGCAACTGCTTGGCCCGTCGCGTGACGTCGGGATTGGCGACGTTGTGCTCCTCCATGTATTGCAGCGCGAGCACGTTGGGATAGTTGGAACTACTGGCCTGCTCGAAGCAGCCGTAAGGCTCCCGCAGGATGCTGTCCAGCCCGTTCTGCAGATTGGCCAGCGTGCCGGGATAAGCCTGCAGCGTGACTTCCAGCGAGCCGGGCACCCAATCGTCCGGCAGCTTGACGAACAGCTCCTGCGGCCCGTCGATGTTGCCGGCGTACGACTCGGCCACTTCAAATCCCGGCGGTACGACCTGGATCGTCTTGCGGATGCCGTCGCTATGCGTACCGGCGGTGCCGTTGAACTGCACTTCGGCGACGCCCTTTTGGCCGACGACTTCAAACGTGAAGTACTCGCGGTCGCGCTGGCCCGCCGCCAGATCACGGTGGCGATCCGGCTCGCCGACCAACTTGAACAGCTCGCTGTAATCGGCCGACAGCTTCACAGCCAGCGGATCGTTGGTATCGTTGTTCACCGCCAGCGGCATATCGATCTTGTCGCCGGCGTTCACTTCCAGCGGCAGTTTTGGCTCGAGGCTGAAGGGGATCTTGGAGACGATCTCGCCTTCGCCTGTGCCGATGCGGCCCAACGCGGCCGACGGATCGGCCGTGTGAGCGTCGGCCATTACGCGGAAGCTGGTCACCGCGTCGGACAGGTCGAAGCGAATGGTGGCCCGACCGTCGGCGTCGGCGATCAGCAGCGGATTCCAGTAGAGCGTCTCGGTGAAGTCGCTGCGCACCCCTTCCTGGCCGCTGTCGATATGCGTATGGGCATACTCGCGGACGGGAAACCGTAACTGCTCGACCCGCTGCTTCAGTTCGCTGGCGATGAGGAGGACTTGCTGTTCGTCGCCTCGCTGGGCGGCGGCCCGCATATTCTGCCGCAACATGCCCACTTGCTGCAGCGGCTCGGCCTGTTGCCAACGCTCGTCGCGCAGGGCGTCTTGGCGGCGATTTTTGGCACGTTCTCCCGCTAAGCCCATCTGAGCTTCTCGCCGATTCAACTCCCTCAATTCCTCGACCACCGGCTCGTCAGCCATTAGCGGCGCAGGCTCCGCGATTGCCGCATCCGCGAAGTCTGCGTCGGCAAATGGTTCGGCGGGCGCGACGGCAAGCGGTTTCGCTAGCTCGGCG
>JBGTJT010000548.1:0-6840 GCA_041744995.1 Pirellulales bacterium
ACCCTGGTCGGCTTGACTTTGTAGTCGCCCCCTTCGTATAAACACGACCGCAACCCGGGCGCGGGACTTTCGTCGGTGTCGTGCGTCTTGGGCGGCTCGAACAGCGCGTCGGTGTCCCACACGACGACCCGCTTGTCCGGCTCATCGCCAAGCGCCGTGGAACTGGCCAGCACGACTGAACTCACCAACAACAGACATGACCATTTGGAATAGCGCACGATATTCACTCGATTCACTCCAAGATTGATATTGGGTAAGCCCGCTACTCGCGGCTCATCCGCTTGCGCAACGCTTCCTGACGAGCCTTGCGGGCCGCGGCCAGCTCGGCGCGCCGCTCTTCCGTGCCGGGCAGCACGTAGGGACGGACGAACTCCCGGTACTTCGTACGCTCCTCCGACGTTTCACTGGCCAGGTCGCGCAGCTCCAAGCACTCCGGGCAGTTGCCAGGCAGCTTGCTGGTGGGCGGCGTCTGCGAGCGGCCGTAGCCGATGGTGCCGTCGGGATTGAGGACTAACGACGGGTTGGGGTCGGTGAACAACACCGGTTCGGCGGCGCCTGCCCCAGGGCAGTCGGGGTTGGTGCAGGTCATGGCGATCCAAGCCAGTTTGCCCTCGTGCGCCCAGGCGCCGCGGTCGCCCGGCAAGATGACCTGTTCGTTGGTCCCTTCCACCAGGAAGACCGCCGGCAAGGTGCGCTCCTCGTCGTACATTCCCTGCAATGTGGGCGTCGGAGGCGGATCGCCGCAACCGGCCAGCAGGGGCAGCAACAGTGACAAATACAGCCAAGCGCGATGGTTTGTTAATGCTGGAAACATCGAACTTCTCATCAATGGGACTTGAGATTGGAACTGGGGATATCGCTCCGCGGCATCGTCGAGGTTTGCCACTGCACCCAGATGTGACTGGGGGTCCATCCCGGCGCGTCTTCCTTGAGTTCCACGCGTATATTGACCCACTCGCCTTCGTACATCTGAACCAGCTTGTGGCCAGGCACCGCCGTCGTCACGCCGCCGGCCCCGCCTTGGTGACCATTGAGAACAAGGTCGCCGTCGATATAGACCCAAGCCCTGTTGTCCATGTAGGCCCAGAATAGATATTGCGCGGTGCTATCGGCCTTGATCTTACCTTCCCAATAACCAGAACCGAAAGAGCCGGTGTCCCAGCCTCCGGAATTTGAACCGGGCAGCGGAATATCCCAGGTGTTTAGCCCGAAGAAATGCGAACCGAAGGGGAGTTTGAGCGTGTCGTCGCAACGGGTGGCGGTCACGCCATCGAAATTGCCGCCAGTGAAGTAATGCCCCATCAGGCAGCCCTCTTCCGAAGTCGGACCGGAGTCGTACGGCGGCGTCCGGGCCGGCACCCAGTAGAACGGATAGGGATACTCTTCCTTGTTGTATTCGGGGTCGCCCGGGCCGTAGGTCGGAATGCCCTGGATGCTGGCTGTGGCGCCGCTGGAGTCGACCAGTTCGCCCTTGCAGGGATCGGCCTCGTCGGGGCCGAGACTTGCCACGCGGCCGTCGTAGTACAACACGTTGAGCGTGCCCATGTGCCGGAACGCCGCATTGGCGTCCCACTCGTCGCAACGGTTGAGCGAGGGCGTGAGTGAAATTTCCGCCACCGGGGCGTTGTAGTCGAGCATCACGATCTTGTTGGCGTCGTCGGCGCCCAGCAGCAGATGGTACTTGTTGTTCATCCCGTAACCGGCCGTCTGGTCGGCAAACTCGGGGCAGTAGAGCACCGTCGTGTTGCGATCCAAGTACGGCTCCAACATCGTCCGCCAGTTGGCCGAGTCGATCTTCTCCTCGCTGGCCGCCGCCAGGGCGATGCCGATCTGGTGCAGGTTGTTGGCGCAGGCCGTCCTGCGGGCGCTCGCCCGCACCATTTGAATCGCCGGCAGCAACAGCGCCATCAGCAAGGCAATGATCGTGATCACCACCAATAACTCGACCAACGTGAAACCGCGACGCTTTAGCAACATAATAGCACCTCACCCAGGGTTGCCCGACGGCTGGCGCGAGCGGCCGGATGAGCCGAACGGCTCACCACTCACTTGCTTCGCGCAATGGCTTGCGCCATGTTTTTCTTCAGTTTGTATAATAAACTATTTAGTCTGCTATTATCGGACAAAATACTGACAAATCGAGCCAACTTGTGGATTTGGCGAGCTGTCCGCTGTTCGCCCCGATTCTTTCAACCTTTCAGCAACGGCTCGTTCCTGCCTTGGCCTACCCTGGCCGCCGGAGATGGCGGGACCGAACTATGCTCCCCAGCGAAGTTGGCCTACAATGGCGACTTATCGATTTAGCCAAGCCCCACAGGTACGAATTCGTGGCGAAGACGGAAACCGCGGTATCTCCCGAAGAGCAGCCGAAGATCGTCGACGGCGAGCAGTTCACCGTCGACCTGCGCGACCCGCTGCTGGCGGCGCTGCTGGCCTGGTTGATTCCCGGTCTGGGACACATCTATCAGCGCCGCACCGCCAAGGGGGTGCTGTTCATGGTTTGCATCCTGGGCACGTTCCTGTACGGCTGGGGCCTTGGGGGCGGCAAGGTAGTCTACGCCGCCTGGCAGCCGGAAATCCGCCGTTGGCCCTATCTGTGTCAGGTCTGGGCCGGACTGCCCGCCCTGCCCGCGCTGGCGCAGCGGACGATGGGCAATCCCTTCGGCGAGACCTTCATGGCGGCGCCCAAGTCGGCCGCCGAGCTGGCGGCTTGGCAGAAGGAACTCTCCGGAAACTTCGAGCTGGGGACGGTGTTCACCATGATCGCCGGCTTGTTGAACCTGCTGGCCATTTTCGACGCCGGCGCCGGCCCGGTCGGCAGCGTGCCTGAAAAAGAAGACAAAAAGAAACCGGACGATCGCCCGCCGCCGGACGATGAAAGCGGCGACGACGACCCGACCACCACCGGGCAGAGTTCCGACCCCAAAACCAATCCCTAGAGTGCCGCCGATGTGGCTTGCCGTTCTATCGATGATTCCGCTCGTGGCCGCCGGCGACGTTAACCGCTTCTGGTACGCGCTGCCGCTGATCGTCTCGGTCAGTCTGGTCTATTCGGCCACACGGCACGAAGATATGAAACACATTTTGCTCCACGCCCTGCGGTTCGGCGCCTGGGTGGTGGGCTTTATGGCGGTGGTGTTCGTGCTGCTGTACTTTGTCTCGCGCGATCTGTAGCGGCCATTCGTGGCTGGGGCTTCCAGCCCCAGCGTACCGTGTCAGAAAGCAGCGAAAGTTTCTCCATTCGGAGAAAGTGGCCGAAGGCCGGATGAGCGCGATCTGCCAACCCGCGCTGCGGTTGCACGCGCGCAGGAGAGGCAACGTCGACTGGGGCGCGCCCTCATCCGACTGCGCCGCCGCCTTCTCCCCAAGGGAGAAGGGTTTCGCCGGGGCTGGAAGCCCCGGCCACGGTCGTCAGTCGATCACCTTCGAGAGCGGATATTCCACAATCCCCCGCGCGCCGGCCGATTTGAGCCTGGGGATGATGTTGCGCACAACCGATTCGTCGAGCACGGTGATCACGTCGACCCAGCTATCGTCGGCCAGGCTGCTGATGGTGGGATTCTGCATGGCTGGCAACAGCGACAGCACGTGCGGTACCTTGTCGCGCGGGACGTTCATCATCAGGCCGACCTTGCCCTCGGCGTTCATCGCGCCGTTGAGCATTAGCGAGATGTCGTCGATCTTCTGTTTTTTCCACTTGTCGGCATAAGCCTGTTTATTGGCGATGAACCGCGTGGTGCTTTGCAGCACCTCGGCCACGATCCGCAGATTGTTCGCCCGCAGCGAGTTGCCGGTCTCGGTCACCTCGACGATGGCGTCGCACAGCTTGGGCGGCTTGACCTCGGTCGCGCCCCAAGAGAACTCGACCTTGGCGGTCACGCCATGCTTTTCGAGAAACCGCGTCGTCAGGCCGACCGCTTCGGTCGCGATGCGCGCTCCTTGCAGATCCGTGACTTCCTTGACCGGCGAATCATTGGGCACGCACAGCACCCAGCGGACCGGCCGGCGGCTGACCTTGGAGAAGACCAGTTCGGTCACCTCGTACACGTCGGCGCCGGTCTCGCAGATCCAGTCGTGGCCGGTCAGGCCGGCGTCGAGCACGCCGTCTTGCACGTAGCGGGCCATCTCTTGCGCGCGGATCAGCATGCACTCGATCTCGTCGTCGTCGATCGTGGGAAAGTAGCTCCGCGAGGAAAAGGTGATCTTGTAGCCGGCGCGGCGAAACAATTCGCCGGTCGCCTCCTGCAAACTACCGGCGGGTATGCCGAGCTTGAGCATTTTAGATGGGTCGGATGCCATGGTGTGTCCTTCGGACAGGTTTGAGGGGTGAGGTTGGAGGTTTGAGAAACCCACCTGCCATGCAGTCTCAAACCTCAAACCTACTTCTTATAAACCTCAGTCGGATCAAATACGCGTTCCGCCACAATCTGCAAGCCAGCGTCCTTGCGGTACTCCCGAAAGAAACAGCTTTGGTAGCCTTCATGACACGCCGCGCCGCCGATCTGGTCGACCTTCAACAAAATCGTATCGAGATCGCAGTCGAGATAGACGTGCTGCAACTGCTGCACGTTGCCGCTTTCCTCTCCCTTCCGCCAGAGCTTCTGGCGGCTGCGGCTATAGTACACCGCGCGGCCGGTGGCGATCGTCTCGCGGAAGGCCTCTTCGTTCATCCAGGCCATCATCAGCACTTCGCCCGTCGCGCCGTCCTGGGCGATCGCCGGCAGCAGGCCGTCGACGCCGCGGGAAAAGTCGGGTTGCACGTCGCCTGTCTTGACCATGGCGCGGCTCCTGGGGGATTGTAGCATTACGTGTCGGACAAACCCTTGAGGATACCTCGAAACCGGCCCATTGGCCAGGGAGCGGATAACCCAGAGCGGATAACTGAGCGGACAACCGAGGGATCGTCAAGCGGGCGACGGGGCGCGGACGAAAGGCGGCGTTGCGATCAGAGACCGGGTCAACCACCGCATAAGATCGGCATTGCCGTCACAACCGCGCGGGCAGCGGAGCGTCGCGCCGACCGCGCCGCGCCCGAGTACAACCTACACTTATCAAGAACCGTTCCACTCGCCGCCGTCACAACGGGATCGTCCGCCGTGGTTATTTTTTTCTTCCTGCTGATGCTCGCCTGCCTGAATGTCGGACTGGGCTACGGTCTGGCCCTTTATCTCGGCCATGCGGCGCAGATGGACCAGGGGGAAATGCCGATCGCCCGCGGCGGGAATGGTCAACTGGCGGTCGCCGGCGGACAAGCAATGGAGACGAAGCAGTCGGCCGCCGATCGCGGGCCAACCGGCCCCAGTGAGGCGGCACAGCCGAGCAGTATCGAGACGGTCGAATCCGTCCAACGGACCGCCGCGGCCGAGGTCGCCGCCGCACTCGACTTGCGGCCCCATCAGCCGCCGCGGGAACCGGTTCAAATCCAGCCGGCGCCGAAAGTCAAAGGGGAGTTTGCCCGCTCGGTCGACGAACTACGCAATTCCCTCCACAGCTACGCCGGCCGGTTGAGCCGACTCGACCAGCAAATGCGCGAGCAGGCCGACCGCGACGACGCCGAGCAGGTCAAGCATACGATCGAAGACATCCGCCAGATGAGCGACGCCTACCTCCGCGAGCACGGCGAAACCGTCGACCGGATCAAGGCTCAGGACGTCGCGCAGGACGAGGCCGCGGCCGGCTTGTGCCAATCGCTCGAAGCCCAAGGTCGCGAGGTGCAAGGCGCCAACCGGGAGCTGGCCACCATCGACCTGGCCGGCAATCTTAAGGCGGAACTTGCCAGGGCGTTCAGTCAAACGTCTGCGATTACCAGCGCCAACTGCCAAGCGCAGGACACGATTGCCCAAACGATCTGCCAACTCGCCGAGCGGGAGGGCCGATTGAACGAACTCGACGACGACGCGCGACTCGATCCGCTCACCGGCCTGCTCAGCCAAGCCGGCCTGCAATCGACGTTGCAGCAATCGCTGGAAAAACATCAAGCGGAGGGACAGCCGCTGAGCCTCGCCATGATCGACGTCGACCATTTCCAGCAATTCAACAAGAACCACGGCACGATTGCCGGCGACGCGGCCCTGAAGTCCGTCGCTCAACTGCTGGAAGAACTCGCCGGCGACAAGGCGATTAACGCCCGCTACAGCGGGGGCACGTTCGTCGTCGTCTGGCCGCGACTGGCGGCCCGCAACACCACGGCCGAGGTCGAGCGGATCCGCCAGAGTATCGAAAACATCCGCTTCGTTATCGGGGCTGAACAGGCGCAGCTCACGGTGAGCTGCTCCGTCGTGCAATACCAAGAAGACGAGTCGCGCGAGGCGTTGTTCGAGCGGGCCAAGGCAACCATGACCGAAGCCCGCCGCTACGGCCGCAACCGCTCGTTCCTCAACGAGGGAAGCCACCCGGCCCCGGTCCTGCCGCCGAACCTCACGATCCAGGAACGGGTGGTGACAATCGCCTGAGGATTGTCCGGCAAGTCTACCCACGAACCGCGAGATTCAATAGCGGATGCCTCAGAGGTTGTGAAAAATCGGCCTCCAACATCAGCCGGAGGGCGCTAGCCCCCGGTTAGCGCCGAAGAACCGGCCGCTAGCGCGGTTCGGCTGATGTTGTGGTGGCAATCCCATGTTTCTGTTCAATTTATTGGGGTTCGCGAGATGCTTGCAATTCCACGTCAATAGCACGCCCAGCGAGTAGTACGACGCAAGGGCCAGATGCAGCGCGTCACCCGCACCGTCACGTGGCATCACCAATCGGTCTACGTATATTGTAGCAATCTCCATGACATCGTCCGACACTTCGAGCAAGTTCAGGCCGGAGATCAGTTCCATTCGCTGTGTTTTTAAGGGT
>JBGTJT010000549.1:0-10320 GCA_041744995.1 Pirellulales bacterium
CGGATCGTGTAATTCTCCGCAGCGACGAGCCGCAACGGTTCGACGCGCCCATTCGCCGCTTGGCCCCGGAGAATGTCGCCCGCGAAACCAACCACACGCCGCCGGTTCGTTCCGTCGCGGCGGATGAAGAACTCGTCGAGCAACGTCGCGAACTTCGCAGCGCGCGTCGCACCATTCCGACTCCGTCGGCCGTCCGCACGCCGATCGTGGAACGCGCAGTCGAACCTCGCGTCGAGGATGAATCGGAACCGGCGACGACCGCCGGCGAGACACAACGCGCCGTCGAATCGACCCGCAGTGCGGTTGCCGACTCGTTCGCCTCCGATGAGAGCGTGCTGTTTACTAACAAAAGTCCGATTCTGAACGTGCAAACGATGGGGCCTCGCGCAACGGTTATGGGGCGCGAGGCAGTTTATAAGGTCCGAGTGCAGAACCTCGGTGGGGCCGAAGCCGCCGGAGTGACGGTCCACGTGGAGATTCCCGCCTGGGCGGAGATCACCGCGATGGAACCAACCCGTGGAACGACACGTGCTGCGACCAGCGACGCCAGCGAGAACGTAATCCAGTGGGAGGTCGGCAGTCTGGCCGCCGAATCGCACGAGATGCTTTCCTTGAAGCTAGTGGCGCGGAAGAACCAATCCTTTGATTTGGCCGTTCACTGGAGCTTCGCCCCGATCAAGACGGAGACCATGATCGAGGTCCAGGAACCCAAGCTGCGGCTCGAACTGACCGGCCCCAAGGACGTGCTATTCGGCGAAACGAAGATTTACCGATTGAGCGTTTCCAATCCAGGCACAGGTTCCGCCGAAAACGTGGAAATCCAATTGCTGCCGATCGATGGCGACGCTGATATCGCCGCCAGTCAAAACATCGGCACCTTGGCGCCGGGCGAGGAACGGGCGCTAGAAATCGAACTCACCGCCCGCCAGGCGGGAACCGTGACCATGCGGGCCAACGCGGTCGCCGAGGGGGGCCTGCGCGCCGACGCCGCCGAGCAAATCCTGGTTCGCCGAGCGGAATTGCAGATCGAGGCAATTGGCCCGCAAGATAAGTTTGCCGGTACGCCCGCTCGCTATCGGATCCGCCTGAGCAATCCCGGCAACGCGCCGGCCGAAGAGGTCCAAGTGTTTGCCGTGCTGCCCGCAGGCGCTAAGTACACGACCGCCAGCAGCGGGGGCAAGTTAAATGAAGCGAACCGCCGGGTCGAGTGGTCCATAGGCTCGCTGCAAGCTGGCGAGGAACGGATCGTCGAAGTACAGTGCGTGCTAAATACTCCGGGAGACAACTCTCTCCGCGTCGGCGCTACGGCGGCGGCCGATTTGGCTCAAGCTGCCAGCGTGGCAACCCATGTGCAGGCGGTGGCCGACTTGAAACTGGAAGTCACCGACCCCGACGGACCGGTTCCCACCGGGGAGGATTCCGTCTATCAGGTGCGGATCATTAACCGCGGCACTAAAAGCGCAAAGAATATTGACGTGGTGGCGTTCTTCTCCGAAGGCATCGAGCCGACCAACGTGCTGGGAGCGCCTCACGACGTCGGACCGGGACAGGTAACTTTCCGGCCCATCGCCTCGCTGCCCGCTGGCGGCGAAGTGCTGTTGAAGATCGTTGCCAAGGCCGAGACCGGCGGCAATCACGTATTCCGTACCGAGGTGCGTTGTCAGGACAATGGCGCTCGGTTGGCGGCGGAACAGTCGACGCTCTACTACGAAAGCGGCAACGCCTCGCCGATCGGTAGTTCCACCACGGCGCAGCGGCAGGCAACCGCAGCGCCTGTCGCCGAGGGGGACGCCCCGCAAGTATTGCCGCGGCAAGAAACGCCGGCGGATCGCAACGCCGCCGCCGAACTGGCACCCCCTGCCAGTGATCTGGGCGATCGTTATTAGAGCGATTTCATCATTGGTCTAGCGTTTGGGCGGCGGCGGCAACCAGTGACTGCGTTGTCCAGCTTCGACGTATGAGCGATGAGTCCGCTTTCGCCTACTTGGTCCAGATTGCCTCGCTTGCGCCAAATTGCCAGGCCAAGAATGGAACCGATCCAGTCAATCGGAGCAAACGGGCGATCACTGTAAAACCGGGTGATAGCAGCGTCGTATTCCCATTTCCTTCATCGAGTTGCTTCGCTATACTTCCCGCGATTTCAATCCTTCCGTGCCGCAGACCCAACTTACCGCGGCAAATCAGCCAGCCTGGATAATGCAGGGACATGATGCTCCGAACCAGCTTGCTGGGGTGTTTGTTGCTGCTCGTTGTTTCCGGATGCGGGACAACGAACTGGAGCGACACCAAACGCACGGCAACCGAGCAACTGTTGATTTCCGACGCCATTGATCGTGCGGTCTCCGGCGTCGACTTCGGCGTGCTGCGCGGCGAGCGGATTTATCTGGACCGCCAGTACCTCAAGGGAACGCAAGACGAAGAGTACCTCGTCAGCACCTTGCGGCAGCACATGCTGGGCAGCGGATGCGTGTTGACCGAAAAGCGGGACGAGGCCAACTACGTGGTCGAAGCCCGGGCAGGCGCCGTTGGTACCGTGCGTCATGACGTGCTGTACGGCGTGCCGGCGACCGACATCGGTTGGGCCTCGCCGATGGCCGCCGTGCCGAGCCGGATTCCAGAGATTCCGCTGGCGCGAAAGACCGACCAGCAGGGTGTCGCCAAGATCGGCGTGTTCGCCTACCATCGCGAATCGGGTATGCCGGTGTGGCAGTCGGGTGTTTCGCAACATGCCAGCAAGGCGCAGGATCTTTGGGTATTAGGCGTGGGACCATTTGAACATGGATCGATCCATTCCCACAGCCGGTTTGTCGGCGACGTCGCGATCGACTCGTTTGGAAAAGACGAGTCAGACGACGCCCCGCCGATTTGGGTGGCCGAGCCATACCAGTTCCAAACTCCCAGGCAGTTGGCCACGCGGCTGGAAAACAAAAAGCGGGCCGAGGCCGAACGGGAAGCGATCGAGGTCGCAGCCAAGCCGGAAGAGGCTGCCGGGGCCAAGGAGTGAGCTCGCGCGTTAGCCGTCCGCTCGTTGTGGTACGGTTTCGATTCGTTCAAACACCAAGGGATAATCGCTGCGTGGGTCGTCGATGCGGATCGAGACCTTGCCGACGAGCAAGTCCTCGATCAGGTTGCCTACCACCTCCGCTCGCCAGCCCACGGCCAGTGACGGCGGATCGTCGCCGTCGCGAAAGTAGCCTAGTCGGTAGGCGATCAACTCGCGGACGTCACTGGGATTGCCGACCATCGACGCGGCAATGCTCGCGCGACGGCAGATGCTCCCCAAAGCGGAGGAAAGGAATTGACCGAGCACGTTGACCTGCGGCGGCACGTGGTTGCGCGCTGATCCACGGGGGAGTTCGTCGTCGGACATCTCCAATGCAACCTGAATCCGCTGTGCGATTTGAGGCAGACTGTCGCGGAGATCGCCCCGTTCCATGCCCCGGACGGCCCGAATCTGTTTGGGATCCGCGGAACGCCGCTTGGCCATCTCGACCATCAGGTCGTCGCGGAGGATGCGCTTGACCGGCTTGTCGCGGCGGCCGGCTTCCTCCTCGCGCCACCGCCACAGTTCGCGAATGATCGCCAGCCCGCGGGGACCAAGCCCGTTGATTCCGGAGACGCGCCGCCATCGTTCGCGCACGAAGGCTTCCTCAACTTGGGCGACCCAGGCCCTCATTTCGACGTCGAGCCATTCTCGGCGTTTGAGTTCATCCACGCGACTAAGCAACTTATCGGCCATTTCCTCCAGGTAAAGCACATCGATCAGGGCGTAGTTCAATTGCTGTTGCGAGAGGGGCCGTCGGCGCCAATCAGTGCGGGTCTCCCCCTTCTTCAATTCGGCGCCAAGCAACTTGCCCACCAGGGAGCCATATCCGGCCGGGTATTCATAACCCACCATGCCGGCCGCGATTTGGATGTCGAGCAGATTTGCCGGCGGTCTACCAATGGCGGCTAGGCTAAACCCAATTTCCTCGCGTCCTGCATGTACGAGCGTGACGTGCCCTGGCGAGGCAAGTGCTTCCCAGAAAGGCGTGATATCGACAAGTTCCATCGTGTCGATGATGGCCATGCGGTCGGCCCAGGCAACCTGCACCAGGCAAAGTTGCGGCCGATAGGTATGTTCGGCGACGAACTCGGTGTCGAACGCGATTCGCTCGGCTTGCGAGAGCTCGTCGCACAATCGCTGCAGCTCGGCGGGCTTTGTAATCGTGTCGTACTGCACGGTGGAGGACTCAAGGCGAAAGGATAGCGAGTAGGGAAACGACACGCTTATCGTAACGGAGTCGGAGGAATGTGGCTACCGGTCGGGGCCGCGCCCAGCCCGAGGAGCACCGGCAACGGACTGCTACAGAAACAGCCAGGCCGTCAACAATAGTACTGGCAGCAAGATGCCGAAGCTGTACTTGAGAAAGCCGAAGAAGCTCGGCATCCGCACTCCCGCCGTCTCGGCGATCGCTTTGACCATGAAGTTGGGGCCGTTGCCAATGTAGGTCATCGCACCCATGAAAACCGCACCCAGGCTGATTGCGACCAACAGCCGTGTATCCAGTGAGCCTCCCCGGACGTTCAAGTCCCCTCCGTAGGTCATCGCGGTCTCGAAAAACACCACGTAGGTCGGGGCGTTGTCGAGTACCGAGGACAAGCCGCCCGTGGCCAGAAAGAACTGCATCGGCGTGGAGAGTCCCATTTCGCCGCCATGGACGTTCAATATCTGCAACGCCGGCTGCATGCAAAGGAAGATTCCGACAAACAGCGCGGCCACTTCCAGGATGGCGTGGTAGCTGAAGTTGTTGTGCTCGCGTACCCAGTGGGCGCCGGCCAACAGCGAGATCGCCACGAGTCCGAGTTGTACGACCTCGCGAAGATACATCCATGGATGCCACTCGGTTCCCAAAAACGCCTTGGAGGGATCCAGCGTAGCGACGGATAGGATCACGGCAATCAACAGCGGCAAATGAAGCCCCAGGCCGCTGATTCGCAAAGGCCGTTGTTCCAGTTCGTCACGTCGAATATCGGCCGCCGACTCATTCTTGAAGTAGTAGAGGCCATCCCACGCCCAGTAGATCAGCAGCAGCGAGCTATTCACGAACAGCCATGGTTGCCAGAGTGTAAGAGTCCAAAAGAATGGAACCCCATTGAGGTATCCCAAAAACAACGGCGGGTCCCCAATCGGCAGCAAGCACCCGCCGCAATTGCAGACGACGAAGATGAAGGTCACCACCGTATGAACCCGATATCTGCGGAGTCGATTGGTCTCCAGCAGAGGACGAATCAACAGCATGGCGGCGCCGGTAGTGCCGATGAAGCTCGCCAGCAGTCCGCCCACTCCGATAAACATCACGTTGGTGAACGGTTTAGCGGGTAGATCTCCCTCAATGCGCACTCCGCCGCTGAGCGTGTACAGGCTGAACAACAATACGATAAACGGAACGTACTCTCGCAGCAGTGCATTGGCGGCAACCTCCAATGGAATGCGCCAACTGAAGATGGTCCCCGCCGGCCATTCCACCAAGTGATGTGCGGGCCAATGCCCCTCGACGGCGGATCGGTGGAAGATCGCGTAGTAAAGCAGCGTTAACAGCCCCAGGCCGGCGGCCACATAGAAACGATGCAAATTGCTTTCCCACCATCGTTCCGTGAGGCGGAACAAGGGGAATAAGGCGATGGCTCCCAGTAGCACGACAAACGGCAAGACCGTCCACAGCGGCGGCGGGGGCAGTTGCGGCGCAACCGTGGAAATGATGTCCTGTGATTCACGTTCCGATTCGGCTTCGCGCGGTAGGCCGACGCCGGTTTGATCGCCGCTGATTGCCTTGCGAACTTCGTGATCGCCGTTCGCTTCGGACGACGCTTCCCCCACTTCCGGTGGAGATTGTTCCTCGTCAGGCTCGATTCGTTTATCTGGCGCCCCGCCGTCTGTCACCTCGTGTGGTTCGTCGGACTTGTTGCTTTCGGTAACGATCAGTTGGGTGCCGAGTTGCGGCAAACCCGTTACTGCCGTCGCGCCGTAGGCGACGATAATCAAAATGATGGCGTAGGCCAACTTTCGATTGGTCGCGGCGCTGGTAGAATGCCCTTGGATCATCCGAAAACTTGTCCTCAGCTCCGGCGCCTGGCCGCCAGCTTTTGCGTCCCTGTCGATATACTTCAAGTAGCTGGAAGAATATAGCTTGTGGCGGCGATTGTTCCGAGGGTGGTGAGGGGTGAACCTTGCTCAAAGTGCAAATCTCTTGCCGAGCAGCGGATCGCAGATGGCCAGCCGCCGAGGCGATCACGACGAATATTGCCATGCTAGCAGGATTTCCGAATGCGATACGTTTGGCTCAAGGCAAATCGACGTCTCGCCGCGGCGGCAGCAGCGGCTGGTCTGCTATGCCTCGCTGTGGGCGGCCTGTTGGCGCTGTTCGGGGCTACCGAGGGGATGTCTGGCATTATTGCCGGTGCATGTCTAGGGGCCGGTGCCGCCCTCTGCCTCGCGGCGGCGCATGGCTGGTTGCGCCCGCGACTAGCTTATGACGGGCGGCATCTCGTGGCCTACCTCACAGCATGGCGGCCTTATCGCATTCCAATCGAACTGATTGAAGTCTTTTTCATCGGGCAAACCGCATCGAAGCTCCCCGGTCGACGGGGGACCGAATGGGACTCTCGCAGCGTCGTGGTTCGACTTTCCCAGTCTGCCAGGCAATGGCACGGCCAGCCTGTCGCGGCGCGGCTGGGCGAGTGGTTCGGCGGTTATCTCATCATCCGCGGCATCTGGTGCGAGCCGATCACTAAGGACAAAGTGGAAGATTTGAATCGCCAATTGATTGTCGCGCAACGGCAACTGCGCGATGCGGCGGAAGCGTCCAGCCGTAGCGCCGGGGAGCAGGTTCCCACATGACGGAAGGCAATTCGGGATTGTTGGTGAGCGTCCGCAACGCTGCGGAAGCCGCACTGCTGGCGGATTCGCCTGTCGAGGTCATCGACGTTAAAGAGCCGGCTAACGGACCGCTCGGCTGCATCGATTTGTCATGCCTGGAAGAGATTTGCCGCCTGGTTGGGGGTCGGACCATTAGCATGGCCATGGGAGAGCTACAGGAGGCGCGGGCCTGGGATCCCGCCAAGGTTCCGGCCGAGGTCCGCTACGCCAAACTGGGCCTTGCCGGATGTCGTGGATTGCCCGACTGGCGCGTGGCTTGGCGGCGTGAACTCATCCGACTGCCACCGCATGTACGACCGGTGGCGGTCGTCTACGCGGACGACGCCGCGAATGCACCCGCGCCAGATGAAATCGTCGCAGCGGCCGCCGCCTTCGATTGCGCCGCCGTGTTGGTCGATACGCATTGCAAAAACGGCGGCGGACTGCTGTCGTATTGGAACTTCGACCATATCACGGAATTCGTGCAAGAGACCAGTCGGCTCGGCATGTTTGCCGTGATTGCGGGGGGCGTGACGTTGGACGATCTGCCGAGCATCGTGACGGCCCGACCGCGCCTGATCGGAGTCCGTGGAGCGGTTTGCGGCGGGTGCCGTGACAACTCGATTCGAGTCGAGCAAGTGCGGGAATTCGCGGCTCGCCTGTCGGGGTGTCTCGCGGTTCCGTAACCAGGGCGCCCGTTACAGTTCGCCGCGTATCGAGCGGAGCATCAGGTCGGCTTTGACGTGGACGACAGCGTGTTGATATTGCTCGGCAAGCTCCGGCGGCGCCTGCTGCCCCCATCGCAGCACATTCTGCTCACAGCGCGAGAGCATGGCGGCATCGCCCCCTTCAGCCTCATATTCGGCCCGCCAGTTTTGCACGAAATCCCAGCTTAATAGGTCGTCAACGGTGGTTCGGATGTAGTCCCCCCGCTCGGCTTCGGGCAATTGGTGATACGCCGCGACATGGTCGCGAAACCACCGTTCGAGCAAGAAGTCGACGTTCCGCCAGAAAAGACGGCGGCGCTGTTCGTTGACTTCCGTATCGACTCGGTTAAGATCGACTCCGACGCGCAGCTCATTCTCCAGGCGATCGAGCAGTCGTTGCTGAATGACGTCGGGTTGCTCGCTCAGGTCGCGGAGCACCATCCATCTGAGCAAGCCTTCTCGATTGGCGGTCGCCGGATCGGGAAGGCGTTGGTTCAACACCTGGTATCCCACCACAGCGCCGACCACGACCAGCGCCATCAACGAACCGGTTGCGATGATCCCACGAGACTGTTTCAAGAAAAGCGTCATATCACTAGATTCGCCTAGACACGAAAAATTACACGGCAAGACAACGAACGGGTGAAACGATGGCCCGGCCCCCAAAACGGTAGGTGTTTACGGTCCGGCCCGATAGACTAGTATACACATCGGGAACTTCCGCGGTAACGCCAAATTCATTCGGCCGGCCGACCGGTGCGGCGTCGCTGCCGCTGCCCATGTGCATTGTCGAAGTGCTCACCCCATTTGGATGCAATCTGATAGAATCCCGATACAACAGTTGCATGCGATGCGTCGAGGGGCTTGATGCATTGACTGGATCATGAAACCACCAAACCCAAAATGAGGACGACCTATATGCCCACCATCAACTTGACGGTTCCCCACGGCCACAGTCGGGCCGACGCTGCTGAGAAACTCAAGAGCTTTGCCCAGGTCGTGCGCGAGCGCTATAAGGACCAAGTGAAGGACGTTCACGAGGAGTGGCGCGAGGATGGCATGACGTTCGGCTTTAAGACGATGGGTGTGGAGATCAAGGGAGACGTGGCCGTCAACGAGGAAAGCGCCGATGTGCGAGCGCAGATTCCCTTTGCCGCGATGATTTTTAAGGGCCGCATCGAGCAGGAAATACGCGATGCGATGAACCGAGCGCTGGCGTAAGCGCCGCGTCACAGGGTCGATGCGGCCAGTTTCGGCCTGAACGAAATATCCTGGGGCGGACTGGCGACTTGGCCCGCATGCGGCAATATCGAATGTGCCGAAAATGCCGGCTATGCCGTCGGCCGTCAGTATATATTCGTCCGCCGACGCCTTTCACGTGCCATTCTGCCGCGATTCTCTCCCAACATATGGCCGCGCGCTTGCGAAGTGCCGCTGCCGGTAATTAGACTCAAAGTATCGCTTCAGCTACAACAACAGAGCGGCGCGGCCCAGGCAGCGTCGCGGTGAGGATAGAATCAGTGGATTCAGCAGACCATCGGCAACCGTTGCTCGTGACGATGTACGAACAGTATGTCGTCGATCAGCAGTCGCCCGAGTTCATCCGCCGGGTAACCGGCCGCTATACCATCGCCACACTGCAGCGGCTCGTGAGAGTGGGCGATCGCATGACGCGTCGCGGTGCGGTGCTGGCGTTGGGGCTGTTGGCCGACTATGAATCGAATCATGTCATCGGCAGCGCGTTGGCCGACGAAGACCGCGGCGTCCGCACGCTTGCCGAAAACGCCATCCGCGCGGTGTGGCACCGCGCCGGCAATGAACATCAACGTGATCAGTTGAAGCTTGTGTTGCAGTTGATATCCTCGCACCAGTACCTCGACGCCGTTCAGAGGGCGACCCACCTGATTGAACAGGCGCCGTGGTTTGCCGAGGTCTGGAATCAGCGAGCGATTGCCTGTTATCAGTTGGCACGCTACAGTGAGTCGATTCGGGACTGCCATCAGACGCTGGAGATCAACCCATATCACTTTGCCGCCGCCGCCGGTATGGGGCAATGTTATCTGAAGCTCAACGAACCGGTCGCCGCGCTGGAGTGCTTCCGCCGTGCCTTGCGATTGAATCCCAATTTGGAAGGAGTCCGCACCCAAGTTGTCTACTTGCAGCGGTCGCTCAAAGAGGATGGCTCGGCTTAGTTGCACGCTTGGAAATTGCCGCGACAAGGAATCGTCGTCATGCAGGATCAATTGCCCGTGGCCATTCTTGGGGCAGGCATCAATGGCATTGCGATTGCGCGCGAATTGCTGCTCAACGACATACCGGTCGTCCTGATCGACAAAGCGGACGTCGCCTGCGGTGCGACGGCCTATTCTTCGCGGTTGATTCACGGCGGACTGCGCTACCTGGAATATGGCGAGTTCCGGCTGGTCCGCGAATCGTTGCACGAACGGACCCGCCTGCTGCGACTGGCCCCCCATCTGGTAAAACCGCTGCGGCTATTTATTCCGGTCCATGGCCGATTGAACGGCGCCTGGAGTGCGATGAAGCGAATCGCTGGAGTCGAGACCACGACGAATCAACAGCGTGGAGCATGGTTGGTCCGGATCGGACTGTGGCTGTACGACCGCTACGCCCGCGATCCTACCCTGCCAAAGCATCACACATATCGTGTGGGCGTCTCGCCAGCACCGCACCGCGACGCGTCATGCGATCGCCCAC
>JBGTJT010000550.1:0-4516 GCA_041744995.1 Pirellulales bacterium
CGCCCAGGCGACGGCCCTGTTCTGCACACCCAGCTATGCCTTGCACCTGGCCGAGGTGGCCGTGCAACACGGCATGGACCCCCGCCACTCACCGGTGCGACGGCTGGTTCTGGCCGGCGAGCCGGGCGGGTCGGTGCCCGCGATTCGCGACAAGATTGAAGCCATTTGGGGCGCCAAGGTACTCGACCACAGCGGTGCCAGCGAAGTCGGCCCCTGGGGATACGGCGACCTGGAGGGCACCGGCTTGTACGTTTTGGAGAGCGAGTTCATTGCCGAGCTGCTCAGCGTCGAAACCGGCACCTCGGCGGTCGAGGGGGAGTTGGCCGAATTGGTGATTACCAGCCTCGGTCGGCCCGGCTTTCCGGTTATTCGCTATCGGACCGGCGACTTAGTGCGCCCTTACTG
This sequence comes from Pirellulales bacterium, assembly GCA_041744995.1. Taxonomy (GTDB): domain Bacteria; phylum Planctomycetota; class Planctomycetia; order Pirellulales; family UBA7805; genus JBBDLY01. The sequence continues at coordinate 406 of JBGTJT010000550.1, forward strand.
GAACGGCCCCGGGCCCAATTCTTTCGTGATGCTCAAAGGGGGCGTCCTCGGCCGGAGCGACGACATGATGATCATCCGCGGCGTGAACATTTTTCCGTCGTCGGTCGAGCAGATCCTGCGCAGCTTTCCCGAAATTGTCGAATACCGTCTGACCACGTTCCGCGCCAGCGAGATGGATCAACTGGAAGTTGAAATTGAAGACCGCCTGCAACAGCCGCAGCGCGTCGCGGAGGAGCTCCGCTTGCGGCTGGGCCTGCGGATCGACGTCCGCTGCGTGCCGCTCAATACATTGCCCCGATTCGAAGGCAAGGGGAAGCGATTCATCGACAAGCGTCAGGATGAAGCCCCCACAGCAGCACGGCGGTAGGGAATCGATCTAGTGCTGCCTACCTTGGTAATTCGCTTTAGTTGGAAGAATCCGAGTCAACCTGTTCGCCTTGCCTCGCCAAGTACCGCCATGCAGCCTGTCCCGCAACAATTGAAGCTCACCGCCCCGGCCGAACTAACGATTCACTGGTCCGACGGGACCGCGCGAATATACTCCGTACGCGAATTACGCGAGGCGTGTCCCTGTGCCTCGTGCCGCGAGAAACGGACCAAGGCGGACGCCGCGCCGCCGATGTTTGCGATTCTTTCGGCGGAAGAGGCACAGCCGCTAAAAATCACCGGCATGGAACCGATTGGCGCCTATGCGTATAGCATACGATTCAACGACGGTCACGAGACGGGCATCTATCCGCTGGAGTTGCTGTATGATCTAGGGACCGTGACTTAGAGGCAATGGAACCGGCAACCGAGCGGAAAGCAACATGACCGAAGCGACGCAGCTTGCGGCAAAACTGGACGAGCAGACTTGTTATCTCTACCTCGCGCGACATGGCGAGACCGCCAATAACCACGCCGGCCGACTGCAAGGCCAGCAGGGGCATCATGGCTTGTCCGAGACGGGCGTTGAACAAGCGCGCCGCTTGGGGGAACTGCTCCAGGCGCGGCCCATCGCGGCAGTCTACAGCAGTCCCTTGCGTCGCGCGATGCAAACGGCGGAAATCCTCGCCGCGGCTCACGGGCATGAAGTTCGACCGGTCCCGGCCTTAATGGAAGTCAACGTCGGGCGTTGGGAAGGACGCCGTTGGGCGGAGATTTCTACCGGCGAACCGGCGGCCTACGCGGCCTTCATGGAAAATCCAGCGGAGTCGCCCTACGACGGTGGCGAAAACTTCACCGACGTGGTGGACCGCGTGAAGCCGGCGATGGACGCCTTATACCAAGCTCATCTCGGCGAAGCGATTGTGGTGGTGGCCCACAGCGTGGTGAACCGCACGTATTTGGCCTCGGCGCTCGGCATGCCGTTGCGGCTGGCGAATCAATTGACGCATCATAACTGCGCCGTCAGTGTACTCAGGCAGCGCCGCGGCAAGGTACAGGTGGTGGCGCTGAACAGCGGGTTCCATCTGGGAGAGTATTAGTTTAGTTTAGCCAACGTACAGCCGGTTGGCCGCGATATACTGCTCCACCCCCCGCGGTGTTTGGTAGCGGATGCTTTCTCCGGCGCCGACGCGGCGGCGGATTTCGGTGCTGCTCAGTTCAATCAGTGGCATCCGTACCGTATGCCGCCTGATCGCTTCCAGCCGATCGGACTCAACTAGCGCCGCCAGCGGCCCGTAGGGCAATTGTTCGTTGCCTACTCGGGCGATCGCAGCCGGCACGGCCAAGCGGCAAATCTGTTCGGGCTCGCACCAGCCGGGCAGATCGGCCAGCGAATCGCCCCCGAGCAGCAGAAACAACTCGTGCGAAGCGTCTTCGTTGTGCAGTTCACGCAGCGTGTCGACGGTGTAGCTTAGGCCACCACGGTCGATCTCTCGCGTATCGACCGTGAACGGGACATGCCCCGCGATCGCCAATTTGAGCATCTCTACCCGATCCTCCGCCGAGGCGAGATCGCGATGCTGCTTGTGCGGCGCGGTCGCGGCGGGCAGAAAACGGACCTCATCGAGACGCAATTGCTCCCGCGCATGCTCGGCCATCAGCAGATGCCCATAATGCACCGGATCGAATGAGCCACCCAAGATACCAATTCGCATCGTGTCCAATCCTGTGATCCTGTCAAATTCGCCATCCTGTCAGCCGATCCATTCCATGGTATCGTAATGGGAACGGCACGGGCGAACTACCGTGTCCCGCTTGAAATGGAATTTCTCCCGTCACGATGGCCAGCAGCCGCGACCAGCAACGACTCTTCGACACCGACGCGCCGGCCTGGGAGGTGGACGCCGCCGCCGAGCGCTGCGTGGCGGAAGTGGTGCTGTTTCAAGGGCCGACGGAACCATTCAGTTACGAAGTGCCCGCCAAGTTGCGGGAGCGGCTCACGCCGGGCTGTCGGGTGAAGGTGCCGCTAGGACGCGGCAACCGACTGGTCGACGCCTGGTGCGTGCAGATCGAGACCAAGGCCATATCGCGCGTGCTGAAACCGATTTGTGAAGTGGTCGACGAGAAACGCCTGCTCTCGCCGGCCATGCTGCAACTGACCCGCTGGTTGGCCGATCGTTATCTCTGCCCTTGGGCGCAAGTGCTGCAAGCGGTGATCCCGGCCGGAGTGCGGGGCGCCGCCGGCACGCGGCTGACGACCTTTCTCTCCGTGCCCACCGAAGTCGCCGCCCGGCTCACGACGCTGAAGCTCCCCCCCAAGCAACTGGCGGCGCTGAAACATCTGGCTCACAGCCCGGTCGAACTCACGCCGCAAGCGTTGGCTGACGCGGCCGGTTGCACGCTGGCGCCGATCGTCGCTCTGCGGCGCAAGTCGTTGGTTCGCAGCAGTTCACGCCGCGTGCGGCAGACGGAACTCGAGAACGAAGTGCCACCGCGCGCGGAGAACCTGCAGCTCAACGAGCGACAACGGCAGGCGCTCGATGCGATCCTGGCCTCCTTGCGGGCCAGCCGCTACCGGCAGTTGCTGCTGCACGGGGTGACCGGCAGCGGCAAGACCGAGGTCTACATGCAGGCGATTCAGGAGGTCGTCAGCTACGGCAGGCAGGCGATCGTGCTGGTGCCGGAGATCAGTCTCACGCCGCAAACCAAGAGCCGCTTTCGCGCGCGATTCGATTCGGTCGCCGTGCTGCACAGCCACCTTTCCGATGTCGAGCGACATTGGCATTGGGAACGGATTGCCGCCGGCGAGATCCAGGTGGTGGTGGGCGCTCGCAGCGCGGTGTTCGCGCCGACTCCGCACCTGGGGCTGATCGTGATCGACGAGGAGCACGAAACCAGTTTCAAGCAGGATTCGGCGCCGCGGTACCACGCTCGCGAGGTGGCGCGGTACCGCGCCGAAACCGAGCAAGTGCCGCTGGTGCTCGGCAGCGCGACCCCTGCCTTGGAAAGCTGGCACGCGGCGCTAACGGGCGAGGCGGAACTGATCGAGCTGCCCGATCGCGTGATGAACCTGCCGATGCCGGCGGTGCAAACGATCGACTTGCGGCTCAGTGCCGGCAGACGTCTCGACCGGGGCGCGATCAGCCGGCAGCTCTACCTGGCAATGCGCGACACGTTGAACGACGGCGGCCAGGTCATTTTGCTGCTCAACCGGCGCGGCTTCTCCACGCACATCCAGTGTCCCTCGTGCGGTCATGCGGTTCGCTGTCCCCGCTGCGAGATCGATCTGACCTATCACAAACAAGACGTCACCGCCATCTGCCATCACTGCGACTTCACGCAGCCCGCGCCGAACCATTGCGAGAAATGCAATTTCGCCGGCATCCGCTACACGGGCATCGGCACCCAGCGCTTGGAGGCGGAGGTCCGGGCCCGATTCGCCGGTCATACTTGCCTGCGGATGGATACCGACACAATGAAAAAGCCGGGCAGCCACGAGGCGGCGCTGGACAAGTTTCGCGACGGCGAGATCGACATCCTGCTCGGCACGCAGATGATTGCCAAAGGATTGGACTTTCCCAACGTCATGCTGGTGGGAGTGGTCAATGCCGACATGGCGCTGCACCTGCCGGACTTCCGCGCCGCGGAACGGACCTTTCAGTTGGTCACGCAGGTCGCCGGCCGCACCGGCCGCGGCGCGCGTGGCGGTCGGGTGTTGGTGCAGACCTTCGAGCCGGACAACCCG